>JBGPVT010000036.1:0-12354 GCA_041491825.1 Xanthobacteraceae bacterium
CGCACCCGTCTGGCGCGCGCGCTCCACGAGGTCCCCGTTTTCCAGCAATTGGCCGACGCTGAGCGGAACGAAAATTCGCCCGCGCTCGATCGCGGGAACGGCGACGTTACGAAATTCCTTCGGCGGCAGGCCTTCGACGACGACGTCGCAGTGCTCGGCGAGCGCCTCCGCCGATAAAACTTTGATCTCGCCGAGGCTGGCCAGGGCATTCCGCGATTTTCCGGGCTCCCGCACGGCGACCGCCGCGAGCCGCAAACCGGGAATCCCGGCCGCAAGCTTGCGCGCGACCTCGCGCCCGACGGCGCCGAGCCCCGCAAGCCCTACTTGTAAAGGCGGCTGCAACGGGCGCCCGCTAATGGCCGGCGGCCGTGGCCGCCTGCTTGCTCTCTAAGCGTGACTCCAGCCTTCCGATGTTTTGCATCAGCCGCTCGCTCGTGAGCTTGAGGAAGTAAAAGCCGAATTGCGGGTTCTGGAAGTAGAGCTCGCGCACCTTGTCGTAGTTGAGGGTGAGCACGTCGCCGCCCTCCAGGCATTCGAGCGTCGCGGTGCGTTTGTTCTCGGGCGCGAGCAGGCCGAGTTCGCCCACGAGCTGGCCCGTCCCGATTTCGATGCCGAGTTCGGGCAGGAGAAACTTCCCCGTCACCGTGTAGAACATCTCGTCGGCCGCATCGCCCTTATGAAAGAGGATATCGCCGCCGAAATATTGCCGCCGGGTCATGAAGGGCTTCAGCCATTCCATCGACAGATCGCCCGCCGAAGCGCGCTTGACGTTTTTCACGAGTTCCATCATTTGCCGCAGCCGTATCGCGTTCAGCGGCAGCAACAGAAGATAAAGAAAGAGCGTGGGGTAGGATTTGCTGAAATAGCCGAACAGAATAAAGAACACATTGCTGATGATGCCGGCGATGCGCAGGGGTACCATGGTTTGCATCGCGTAGGTCGCGGCGGCAAACACCGCGCCTAACACCGCGAATCCCTCGGCGATCCCGATATGCAACGGTCCGATATTCATAAATTCCTCCCGGCAGGCAGGGCTTTCAATTCGATGTATAACCCTTCCCGTTCTTTTAGGCGAAGGCGATGAAGGTTCACGCGGGCGGCTTCTATATCCTCCTGGTTTCCAGCGTCATCGCGGCGGCCGTGGCCGTGCGCGTGCTCGATCCGTTCTTCGTGCAGGCGCTGCGGCTCATCGCCTTCGACAGTTACCAGCGTCTTTCGCCGCAGGCCTTCGACAAAAACGCGCCCGTCCGCATCGTCGACATCGACGAGCGCTCGATCGCCGAACTCGGCCAGTGGCCGTGGCCGCGCACGGTGCTCGCGGATCTCACGCAAAAGCTCGTCGACAAGGGCGCCGCCGCCGTCGCCTTCGACGTCATGTTTCCCGAGACCGACCGCACATCGCTCGAAGAGGTGCTGAAGCGGATGCCGCCCGAGCAGGCGGCCCTCGTCGCCCCCCTCGTCGGCGGCACGCGGACCAATGACGAGGCGTTCGCGGCGACGTTGAAGGCGACGCCGAGCGTGCTGGGCGCGACGCTCTCCAGCGCCAAAACCACCGGCTCGCCGCCGCAAAAAGCGGGCTTCGCCGTCGCCGGCGACGATCCGCGCCCGTTCATGATCCCGTTCTCCGGCGCCACCGGCAACCTCGACATCCTCAACGGCGCAGCGAAGGGAATCGGCGCGCTCAACTGGACGCCGGACCGCGACCAGGTGGTGCGCCGCGTCGCGCTCGTCTACCGGCTCGGCGACAATTTCATGCCTTCGCTCGCGGCGGAAGCGCTCAGGATCGCGCAGGGTGCATCGACCTTCGTGCTCAAAGCCTCGAACGCGAGCGGGGAGACCGCCTTCGGGAAAAGCTCGGGTCTCAATCACGTCCGCATCGGCGATTTCGAAGTGCCGACCGACGCCCAGGGCGCGATCTGGATGAAGTTTCGCGCATCCAAGCCCGCAAGCTTCATTTCCGCCTCGCAGGTGCTTGCGGGCGAGACGAGCGCGGAGGAAATCTCGGGCCGCATCATTCTCATCGGCACCAGCGCGCCGGGATTGCTCGACCTTCGCGCCACCCCGATCGACCCGGTGATCCCCGGCGTCGAGATCATCGCCCAGATGATCGAGCACGTCGCCGGCGGGCAACTGCTGACGCGGCCCGATTATGCGGTGGCGGTGGAGGAATTGGCGATCGTGGCGCTCGGCCTCCTGCTCGCCGCGGTTTTTCCGCGGGTGCCCGCCCGCACCTCCAGCATGATCGGCCTTTTTGTCGTCGCGGGGCTATTGCTCGCCGGCTGGCTTGCTTACGAATACGCGGGCCTGTTGTTCGATCCGCTCTATCCCGCGCTCGGGCTCGTCTTCCTGGTCGGCGCCGCCACGTTTTACGTCTACCGGCGGGTCGAGCTGCAGCGGGGCGAAATCCAGGGCGCCTTCGGCCGCTATGTTTCGCCGGCGGTGGTCAGCGAATTGATCGCCAATCCCGACAAGTTAGAGCTCGGCGGCGAGGTGCGCGAGATCACGCTGTTGTTCTGCGACGTGCGGAATTTCACCTCGATCTCGGAAGGCATGAGCGCGCACGAATTGACGACGTTCATCAACGAGTTGCTGACGCCGCTTTCCGAGATCATCCTCGCGCACCGCGGCACCATCGACAAATACATCGGCGATGCGATCATGGCGTTCTGGAACGCCCCGCTCGACGAGCCCGATCACGCGCGGCTCGCCTGCAATGCCGCCCTCGACATGGCCGTGCGCATGGAAGCGCTCAATCGCGACTGGTGGGAGCGCGCGACGGCCGAGGGCCGCAAATTCGATCTGGTCAAAATCGGAATCGGCATCAACACCGGCAATTGCTGCGTCGGTAATCTCGGTTCCGCCCAGCGCTTCGATTATTCCGCGATCGGCGACGAGGTGAACATCGCCTCCCGCTTCGAGGGACTGTCGAAGATATACGGCATGACGGCGATCGCCGGCGAGCGGACCGTCGGCGATTCCGGCCCGTTTCCGGCGATCGAGCTCGATCTCGTGCGGGTGAAAGGCCGCGTACGGCCGGTGCGGATCTATACGCTCCAGGATCTCCTCGACGGCGACCACAATCTCCACGCCCGGCTCAAGTTGAAGCACGAGCGATTTCTGATCGCCTACCGCCGGCAGGACTGGGATGTCGCCGAGGCCGCGATCGGCGAATGCCGCGCGCTTGGCATCGCCGCCCTCGATACCTATTATTCCGTTTTCGACGCCCGCATCGCGGATTTCCGCGCGCGGCCGCCGGCCGCCGATTGGGACGGCGCCTTCACCGCGTTGGAAAAGTGACGGCCATCACAGACACCGCCCTTAGGATCTGAATAATCGGAAACGCCATGACTAATCCGGTACAAATCGCGCTGATCGGCGTCTTGATCCTGCTCTTCAAGCATCTCGTGTTCGATTTCCTTTTGCAGGCTGCGTACCAGTATCGGAACAAGGGAATTTACGGCCATCCCGGCGGCATCCTGCACGCCGGCCTGCACGCGCTCGGCACCACGCCGGTGTTCTTGTGGATCGCGCCGTCGATGCAACTCGCGCTTGCCATCATGATCGGCGAGTTCATCGTCCACTATCACATCGACTGGACGAAGGAGCAGATCGTCAGGCGCATGAAATGGACGGCCGATAACGCGCCGTTCTGGTGGACGCTCGGCGTCGATCAATTCCTGCACGGCGCGACCTATGTCGCGATCGTGGCATTGTTGATGGCGGGAAGAGGCGGCTGATCCGCCGCCCGCGCTTTTACCAGCGGCGGGCGTAGGTGAGCGTCACGATGTGGTCGTTGTAGCTGCTCATCGGATCGTTCGAATCGTTCCGCTCGTAGCGGTAGTCGAGCCGGATATCGCCCGGCACGCTCAGGACGTGGCGGAAGATGAGCGAGGCGCCCGGCGAATAGATATCGTCCCGGCGCTTGAGAAAACCGCCGGCCGAAAGCGGCGATTTGGCGTATTCGCGCTGGCTATAGGAAAAATTCACGCCCGCGACCAGCCAGTCGACGAGCGTCAGGTAATATTCGAGCCGCGCGCCGCCTTCGCCGTAGCGGCCGAGCTGCACGTCGTTCGAGACGCCGACCGTCGGCGTGTTGACGAGGAACGCGCCGCCGACGCCGCTCCAGCGCACCCACGGCGAAAAGATGAAGAGATCGCCGGCCACGAGCACCTCGGGCTTGGCGAATTTCGCGGTGGCGTCGGCGAAGAAGCCGTCGCTTGCCGGGAAGAAACTGTCGAAGTCGCGGTAGCCGCCGCGAAAACGGTAGGTCTGCACCCAGCCGTTCTGATAGCCCTCGAAGATGAGGCTGGCGAAGGCTTCGCTATAGAAAAGATGATGATCGAAATAGGAAGCAGCGGCGCCGATCGCCGGATGCATCGTGAAGGATGGGCCGACGGCATAGACCGGGCCGACGGCGGCGGATCCGTAGCCGTAATCGAGGTCGCCGCTATCCTTGTAAATATTTCCGATGAAGAGGCCGGTGGTGCGCCAGCGCGTGTCCCATAGCGTGCGCTCGTCGCGCACCGAAACGCGGCCGAACAAATCCGCGTCGCTTTTCCGCCCGGTCGGCACCTGGTGCGGGTTCGATTCCCAGCCGGCGCCGAACTCGGTGAAGATTTCGGTGACGGCCGGCAGAATGCCGACGCGAACGCGCTCGAGGCCTCTTTTCGCTTCGGCGTTGTTGGGGTCATAGACGAGAACGCGCTCGTAGGCGGCGAGCGCCTTGCGCGGCTGGCCCTGCTCTTCCGCGAGCCGGGCGTAGCGGAGGTTGATCTCGATATTGGTCGGGTCGTTCACGATCTGCGCGTTGAGGCGTGCAAGCTCGTCCGCCGCGGCCATCGTCGGCACCGCGAGCAGGAAGAACGCTGCCAAGGCGAACAGCCTCAGTCTCATCGTCCCCACCTTACCTTCGCCCGTTGTGACCGGGCGGAAAGTTCTGATTTTGCTCGCGAATTGGGATGTCCCAGCGAGAGCGCAACAATGCCACGCGCCCACGGCCGGCTACAAGATAGCGGGCCGGGACGGCATCGCCGGGAACTCCGGAATTCGGCCATTTGCCACCCTTGTCTGTTGCCCGCTTACAACGCACGGGAAAATCCTGCAGTCTGTGATCTCCATCACATTGGCCGCGCGGGTTGGAGGGCACGATCCCCTTCGGCTAGACTTTGATCTCTCAAGGAGCGCCATTCATGCGCGGGTTGGGTTGGATAAGAGTCGCGGGTTTCTTCATCCTGGGGCTCGCCTTCTTATCGGCGGGGCTGGCGCTCGCGCAGCAGGGCAAGATCGGCGTCGCCGCCGCCGTGCAGAACCAGGTCTTCGGCAATTCGCAGCCCTTGTCGAACGGCAGCGGTGTTTTCGCCAACGAGCGCATCCGCACCGGCGACGCGAGCACGGCGCAGCTGCAGTTCATCGATGAAACCAATCTCGCGGTCGGACCGAAATCCGAAGTCGTGCTCGACCGCTTCGTCTACGATCCCAATCGCGGCAAGGGCAAAGTCGTGCTGCAGACCGGCCGCGGCGTCTTCCGTTTCGTCTCCGGCTCGCAGGATCCGACGAGCTACCAGATCAGGACGCCGGTCGCGACCATCGGCGTGCGCGGCACCGTGTTTCAAATCATCAACGGCTCGGGCTTCTCCGCCATCGTCCAGGTCGAGGGCAATACCATCATCAGCATTCTCGCGACCGGGCAAAACATTGTCCTCAATCCCGGCTGGACGATCCTGATCTACAACAACGGAAAATTCGAGCAGTTTCAATCCGGCGACACGCTGCAGACATCGGTGCAATACATCGATCCGGTTCTCATCAACGAGTTTCAGGAATTGCTCACGCGCCTGACTTTCCTGAACGCGCTGGGAAACACGTTCACGTCTCCGCGTAATTTAAATCAAGGAGGCGGCGGCCACTAATCCCAGTTGAAATGATTGCGACTCTGACCTTCAGCGAGCGGCTTGCGCCTCCCGGCATGCCCGCCAAACTTTATCCGGCGTCGCCGGCATATCGAGCCTCGTCCCCGCGC
Organism: Xanthobacteraceae bacterium; assembly: GCA_041491825.1. Taxonomy (GTDB): domain Bacteria; phylum Pseudomonadota; class Alphaproteobacteria; order Rhizobiales; family Xanthobacteraceae; genus Palsa-892. The sequence continues at coordinate 6,020 of JBGPVT010000036.1, forward strand.
CGTTCGGGATCGCGTTGGCGATCGCGTTCATGATCGCGGCGAGCGAAGCGGTGGTGCCGGCTTCGCCCATGCCCTTCACGCCCAGCGGATTGGTCGTCGCCGGCACCGGATGCAGCGTGCTGTTGACCGGCGGCATGTCGTCGGCGCGCGGCATGCCGTAATCCATGAACGAGCCGGTGACGAGCTGGCCGCCGCTCTTGTCGTAGACGATTTGCTCGATCAGCGCCTGACCGAGGCCCTGCGCGATCGCGCCCACCATCTGCCCTTCGACGATGGTGCGGTCGAGCACGTTTCCGCAATCGTCGACGCAGGTGTAATTGACGATGCGGGTGATGCCGGTGTCGGGGTCGATCTCGACCTCGGCGACGTGGCAGCCGTTCGGAAACGTCAGCGGCGTCTCCGCCGTGCCCTTGGTGTCGAGGCTCTCCGCGATTTCGCCGCGTGCGGCCATCTCGGCGGCGCGCGCGGCAAGGTCGAAAAGCGGCAGCCGGCGATTGGTGCCGGGAACCTCGAAGGCGCCGTCGCGATAGGCGATTTTGGCTTCGGATACCTCGAACAGCTTCGCCGCGACCGCCCGCGCTTTCGCCAGCATCGTTTCCGATACGGCGACGACCGCGTGGCTGACCGTCATCGCCGAGCGCGAGCCGACCGCGGCCGCGCCCTGGATGCCGAAGGCGCTGTCGCCCTGCAAGACCTTGACCTCGTCCGGCGATAGGCCGAGGCGCCCGGCCAGGAGCCGCGCGAACACCGTGGCGTGTCCCTGGCCGGTCGACTGCACGCCGAGCGCGAGCGCGAGCGTCTTGTCCGGTCGGAAAATCAGCGCCGCACCTTCGGTCGGCAGCGCGCCGGCGTGTTCGAGAAAGCAGGAAAGGCCGATGCCGCGGTAGCGGCCCTTGGCTTTCGCGCTCGCGCGCCGCTGCTCGAATCCGGCATAGCCGCTCGCCAGCAATCCCTTGTCGAGGAGGGTTGCGAACTCGCCACTGTCGTAGACGGTGCCGACCGGCGTCCGATAGGGCATCGCCGACGGCGGGATGAAATTCCGCCGCCTGATCTCGGCGGGGTCCATGTTCGCCACCCGCGCCGCCTCGTCGACGAGCCGCTCCAGCAGATAATTCGCTTCCGGCCGCCCGGCGCCGCGATAGGGCCCGGTCTGCACCGTGTTGGTGAAGACGCACTTCACCGCGGCGTCGATCTTCGGAATAGCGTACATGCCCGGCAGGCAGCGGGCGAAATTGTTGGTGGCGATGTGCGCGCCGTGAAAGGCGACGAAGGCGCCCATGGCGGCGAGATGCCGGATGCGGAGCGCCAGGAACTTTCCGTTTTCGTCGAGCGCGAGCTCCGCCTCGCTGTAGGTGTCGCGCGCGTGATTGTCGCTGACGAAGGATTCCGAGCGGCCCGACATCCAGTGCACCGGCCGGCCGATTTTTTTCGCGGCGACGAGGAGCACCGGCAACTCCGGATAGACCGATGTCTTCAAGCCGAAGCCGCCGCCGACGTCCTCGGTCAGCACGCGAATTTTATCGCGCTCGAGCTTCATGACGGCGGCAAGTCCGTCGCGGATCGCGCCGACGCCTTGCGAGCAGGTGCGGAGCGTATAGGCGCCGCTCGCCGGATCGAAGCGCGCCGTGCCGCCGCGTGTCTCCATCGAGGCGACGGCGATCCGCTGGTTCGACAGCGAAACGCGGGCGACGCGACGCGCGCCTGAAATGATCCGCTCCACGTCCGCGGCGTTCGCTTCATCGGCGACGAGACCCGGCCAGTCGAGCGCGATATTGTTCGGCGCCTCCGGCCAAAGCTGCGGCGCGCCCGCCGCCATCGCCTCGCGGAGATCGACGACGGAATCCAGTTCCTCGTAATCGACGGCGACGAGCTCGGCCGCGTCCTCCGCAGCGCTTGCATTGTCCGCGATGACGACGGCAACCGGCTGCCCTACATGCATCGCGCGCTCGTCGGCGAGCGGCGGCCGCTTTGGGACGACGAGCTTGTTGCCGTCGCGGCCGTTCATCGGAATGTGCATGGCGATATTGCCGACGCCGGCCGCCTGCATGTCGGCGGCGGTGAGCACCGCGAGCACGCCCGGCGCGCGCAACGCTTCCCCGGCGGCGATCGATTGGATGCGCGCATGCGCGTAGGGCGAGCGCACGAAAGCGGCGTAAGCGAGCGTCGGAAAATCGACGTCGTCGACATAGCGGCCCTCGCCGCGCACGAGGCGCTCGTCCTCGACGCGCGGTTTCCATTTCGAAGCCGGCTTGTTGCGCGTGAGCATTTCAGAGCGCCGGATGTTTCACGAGGAAATCGAAATCGCAGCCGCGGTCGGCCTGCGAGACGTGGTCGACATAGAGCCGCTCATAGCCGCGCGCGGGTTTTTTCGGCGGCGACCATTGCTTGCGGCGCGCCGCGAGTTCCGCCTCCTCGACCAGGAGATCGAGGCGGCGCTTGCCCGCATCGAGCCGGATGCGGTCGCCGTCTTTCACCAGCGCGAGCGGCCCGCCGGCGGCTGCTTCCGGCGCCACGTGCAGCACCACCGTGCCGAAGGCGGTGCCGCTCATGCGCGCGTCGGAAATCCGCACCATGTCTTTCACGCCTTTTTCCGCGAGCTTCTTTGGAATCGGCAAGGCGCCCGCTTCCGGCATGCCGGGCGCGCCGATCGGGCCGGCATTCCGCAGAACCAGGCAATGATCGGGGCTCACCGCGAGCGCCGGATCGTCGATGCGGCGCGCGAGATCTTCGAGCGAATCGAAGACAAGCGCCGGGCCTTCATGCGTGGTGAGCTCCCGGCTCGCCGCCGAAAGCTTGATCGCGGCCCCCTTGGGCGCGAGGTTGCCGGACAGAATCGCGATCGCCTCCGAAGCGACCACCGGCCGGTTGAGCGGACGGATGATTTCCTCGTCCACATAGGCCGGCCAACGCGCGACGACATCGCCGAGCGTCTCGTCCGCAACCGTTTTCGCCGCGAGATCGAGCCGGTCCTTGAGCCGCCGCAACAGCGCCGGCACGCCGCCGGCGGCGTGAAAATCCTCGGCGAAATAGGCGCCGGCGGGCTTCAAATTCACCAGCACCGGCGTTTCAAGGCCGATTCGGTCCAGCGCCGCCAGATCGAAATCGAGCCCCGCGCGCCCGGCGATCGCCGCGAGATGCACGAGCGCGTTGGTCGAGCCGCTGATCGCCTGCAGGACGACGGAAGCGTTGCGAAGCGATCCTTTCGTCAGAAGTTCGCTCGGGCGCGGCGCGCCCGTCTTCGCCATCTCGGCGGCGCGGCGGCCAGTCGCGTTCGCGATTCGCATCCGCTCGGCGGATACGGCGGGCGCTGTCGCCGCCCCCGGCAGCGTGAAGCCGAGCGTCTCGGCGAGCGTCGCCATCGTCGTCGCCGTTCCCATCACCATGCAGGTGCCGGCGGTCGGCATCAGTTGATCGTGCGCGCGATTGAGGTCCGCCTCCGAAAGCCGGCCGCCGCGAAACTCGGCCCAGAGTCTCCGGCAATCGGTGCAGGCGCCGAGGCGGCCGCCCTCGAAGCGCCCGGCGAGCATCGGCCCGACCGGCAGCACGATCGCCGGCAAGTCGGCGCTCAGCGCCCCCATCAACTCCGCCGGAATCGTCTTGTCGCAGCCGCCGATGAGCACGACGGCGTCCATCGGCAGCGCGCCGAGCATCGCCTCGACGTCCATCGCCATCAGATTGCGCCATAGCATCGAGGTGGGAAAGGCGAAGGATTCCTGCAGCGAAATCGTCGGGAAGACGAAAGCGAGCCCCCCGGCCGCAAGCACGCCTTGGCGGGCGGCTTCCGCGAGTCTTTCCGCCGTGCCGTGGCAGGGATTAAAGTCGGAGGCGGTGGAGAGAATGCCGACGATCGGGCGCGCGAGCGCCTCGTCGTCATGGCCCGCCGCTTTCAGAAAGCCGCGGCGGAGGAACAACGAGAATTCGTCGTCGCCGTATTGGGCGAGACGCGAGCGGAGTCCCCGCTTCATGCCGGCGCCCCGGCATCGAGCTTAGAGAGCTCCGCCGTGAGTTCCTTGCGTTGCGCGGGCGAAAGCGGATCGAGCGGCGGCCGCACGCGCGCCCAGTCCGGCGATTTCATGCGCTCGGCGATCACCGCCTTGACCGCGGCGATCAGCGGAAATTTCTGCATCAGGATGCGGACGGCGGAAGCGGCGCGCGAAAGCTGCTCGGCCTCGGCGCCCTGCCAGCCGTCGTAAAGGGCGCGGATCGTGCCCGCTTGCGTGTTGGCGGTCGCCGAGATGCAGCCGGCGGCGCCCTTTTTCATCGCCGCCAAGAGGAGCGCCTCGCTCGAGGGAAACACGGCGAAGCCGGGATAGGATTCGAGCAGGCGGTTCATATAGGCGACGTCGCCGGAGGAATCCTTCAGCCCGACCACCGTTTTCGGAAACGACTTGATGAGATGCCCGACCAGCGAAGGCGACCAGGCGATCCCGGTCATCTGCGGAAAATTGTAGAGATAGATCTTGAGATTCGACCGGCCGACGCGGCCGATCACCTCGGAGACGAAGGCGAAGAGCCCGTCCTCCGAGACGCCCTTGTAGTAGAACGGCGGCAGCAACAACACGCCGCGCACGCCGAGCGATGCCGCATGGCGGGTGAGCCGCACCGCGTCGCCGATCGACGGCGCGCCGGTGCCGGGCAGCAATTTTTCGGCGGCGATCCCCGCAGCAATAAGCCGCTCCAGCACGGCTTCGCGCTCGCCTTGATCGAGGGAGTTCGCTTCGCTCGTGGTGCCGAGCACCGCGAGCCCGTGCGCGCCATCCGCGAGCAAGCCCTTGCAATGCGCGATATAGCGCTCGAAATCGATGGTGAGATCAGCTTGAAACGGCGTCGCGGCCGGCGGCCACACGCCCTTGGCGGGTTCGTTTTCTTTCATCTTGCCGGGAGTTTATCGAACCAGAGCACCCTCTGCCACTTTAACCTTGTGCTTCAATAGGTCTCGACGTGATAGCGGCCGCCCTCGCGCATGGCGGAACGCAGCTTCGGCCAATCCAGCCCCTCCGCCTTGCAGATTTCCTCGAACGAGGCTTCCACGCCCGCTTCCATGCCGCGGAGCCCGCACACATAGACATGCGTGGTGCCGCGCTTGAGCAGCAGGCCGAGGTCGGCGGCGCGCCTGCGCATGCGGTCCTGCACGTATTCCTTCGGCTTGCCGGGGAGCCGCGAGAACACCAGCTCCTGGTCGAGCAGCGTCCTCGGCACCTTCTGCAGCGGCCCGAAATAGGGAAGTTCCTGCGGCGAGCGCGCGCCGAAAAAGAGATGCAGCTTTCCCCGGGCGTTCGGCATCGAGCGGCGGCGGCGCTCGGTGAAGCCGCGGAAGGGTGCGGCGCCAGTGCCGGTGCAGACCATGATGATGTCGGCCTCGGAATCGTCAGGCATCAGAAACGTCGAGCCGAAGGGGCCGACGACCTTCACTTTATCGCCTCGCTTGAGGTCGCAGACGTAGTTCGAGGCGATGCCGCGGAGTTCCGTGCCGTCCGGCTGCTTTTCGGCGACGCGCTTCACCGTCAGCGAGAGATTGTTGGTGTTCGGCCGCTCGCCGTCGCGCGGGCTCGCGACCGAGAACAGGCGGAGCGCATGCGGCCGCCCGTTCGCGCCCTCGCCCGGAATGACGATGCCGATGCTCTGGCCTTCCAGCACCGGAAACGACGTATTGCCGAAATCGAGAATGATGTGGCGGATGTCGGAGCTCGCGCCCTCGGGCGTCAGGCGCAAATTTCCGGTCACGGTGGCTTCCGCCGGATTGCGGCGGCTGAAGAGATTGATACGCGGCTCGCTCGCCGAAGGCGGCCGCCTGACTTTCCCGCCCGAGCCCTTATGCGCGTCCGCGAGCAGCGCCGCCGCGTCCTCGTCGAACGCCTCGACGCCGGCCGCCGCTTCCGCGTCCTCGGGCGGCAGCTCCGTCCAGGAATACTGATCGGCGAGCGAATAGGGCTTGGCGACCTCGATGAAATGATTGATCGAGCCGGTGGGGCAGGGCGACACGCAGTCCATGCAGAACTGGCATTTCGATGCGTCGACCACGTAATTGTTGGCGTCGTGCGTGACCGCGCCGACCGGGCAGGTCGCCTCGCAGGTGTTGCAGCGGATGCATACCGCCGGGTCGATCAGGTGCTGTTTGACGGCCGCGGTCATTGCGTTTCTCTCCCTCTCCCCGCGGGCGGGGAGAGGGTGGCGAGCAGCGAAGCTGGGAGCCGGGTGAGGGGGTCTATCGAAATTTTCGGATCGTCGAGGCGGGGGGGGGGGGGGGGGCGCCCCCGCCCGCGGGGGCGGGCGGCCGCCCCCCCCCCCGCCCGGCCGGGGGGGGGGGGGGGGGCGCGCCCACGCGAACCACACCC
>JBGPVT010000037.1:0-12278 GCA_041491825.1 Xanthobacteraceae bacterium
GAGCGGCTTCATTACGACATCGCCGTGCTGCTCGCGAAAGGCCTTGATTTCCGCGAGCTCGCGCGTGATCAGCGTCGGCGGCATCAGGTCGGCGAACTCGTTGACGAACATTTTTTCCGGCGCGTTGCGCACTTCGGCGGGATCGTTGATCACGAGCGTCTTCGGCGGCAACCGCTCCAAAAGATGCGTCGCAGTGATATAGGCCATGTCGAAGGGCGGGTCCTGGCGCATCAGCACGACATCGAAGGCGGAGAGCTCGACGCGCTTTCCTTCCTGAAGCGTGAAATGACCGCCCTCTTGATCGCGCACTTTCAACGGCTGCACCGTCGCGAACAGGCGCCCGTCGATCATCGCGAGCCGCTCGGGCGTGTAATAGGAGATCTCATGGCCGCGCCGCTGTCCTTCGAGCAGCAGCGCGAAGGTCGAGTCGCCCGTGATCTTGATGCGCTCGATCGGGTCCATCTGAACGGCAATGCGGAGAGACATCGATGCTCCTCAACAATCGGCTTCGAAGGCCGAAACCACATGCTGCGGCATCCGGCCGGGCGAGACCAGGACGGCGTCGAAGCGCATGTCGTATCCCGCATGTTCGGGGTGCGCCGCAAGCCAGGCTTCCGCCGCGGCGACGATCCGGCGGCGCTGCCGCACGAGCACCGATTCCGCCGCCTGATCGAGGGCTTTCCGCGCCTTGACCTCGACGAAGACGATCAATCGACCGCGCTTGACCACGAGATCGATCTCGCCGACCGGGCTCCGCCAGCGCCGGGCGATCGTCCGGTAGCCCTTGGCGCCGAGAAAGATCGCGGCAACGCTTTCCGCCGAAACGCCGAGGCGAAAGGCGGCCATACGCTTGGCGTTTTTGGCAGGCTTGCTCATCGTTTGCCGTCTTCCGCGAGCACGAGCGCGCGCGCATAGACCTCGCGTCGCTTCAAGCCGGTCTCATTGGTGACTTCGGCGACGGCATCCTTGAGCGATCCGCGCGCGAGCGCCCGTTTCAGCCGGGCATCGAGTTCCTCGGACGAAACCGCCCGCGCGCTATCGTCGGGCGGCGCGATCACGAGCACGATTTCGCCCTTCGGCGTCGCGGCTTTGGCGTAATGCGCGGCGAGTTCTTCAAGCGGCCCACGGCGGACTTCCTCGAAGGCCTTGGTGAGTTCGCGGCAGATGGCGGCCGAACGCGCACCGAGGCCGTTCGCGAGATCCGCGAGGCTTTCAGCGAGGCGAGGCCCCGTTTCGTAGAGAACGAGCGTCGCGGGTATGTCCGCGAGTTCGGCGATCCGGTTGCGTCTTTGCCCCGCCTTCGGCGGCAGAAATCCCTCGAAATAAAATCGGTCGGTCGGGAGGCCCGCCGCCACCAGCGCCGCGAGCAACGCCGACGCGCCCGGCACCGGGAAAACGCGATGGCCCGCCTCGATCGCGGCCGCAACGAGTTTGTAACCCGGATCCGAGATAAGGGGCGTTCCGGCGTCGGAAACGAGCGCGATGGCAGCACCTTGGGCAAGGCGTTGCAGTATTCGCGGCCGAACCTCCGCCGCATTATGGTCGTGATAGGCCAGCAGAGGTGGGGCGAGGCCATAACGGTCGAGAAGCTTGCGAGTGACGCGCGTGTCTTCGCAGAGCACAAGGTCGGCCGCGGCAATGGTGGCCAGCGCGCGCAAGGTGACATCGCCAAGATGACCGATGGGTGTTGCGACCACATGAAGCCCAGGAGCAAGCTCGGCCGGATCGATCGCGAGCGGCACGCGGACGCGGGGACTTTGTCTGGGCGGCTTTTGATCGGGCGGCATGGCGGGTTGGATGCGAATGTTAGCGGGCTCCGGGGCATCCGCACAGCACCCGTCTCATGGCTCCGTATTCTTTACTCTCTTGCCTCTCCGGCCCACAAATAGCCGCGGGCGATTGGTGACGGCCGCAAGGGCAATGATGGGTATGATCGTCACAGCGAACGATAGGAAGCCGAGCCGTCGATTGCCCGCACTCCGCGCTTTTCTTTCTTGCATCGGCCTCGCGCTCGCTAGTTGTTCGACGGCGCTCGGCCCGATCGGCGGCGGGCCGGTCGAAACGGCGCCCATGGGGCCAAGTGCGGCGCGCCCGGCCGCGTCCGGCCTGCCGGCCGAGCCGGGGTTGGGGGCCGCGCGCGTCGCGCTGATTTTACCCTTGAGCGCGGGCGGCAATGCCGGTGCCGTGGCGCAATCCATGAAGAATGCCGCCGAGCTTGCGCTCGCTGAATTCTCCAATCCCAACATTCAACTCATCGTCAAGGACGATGGCGGCACGCCGCAAGGCGCGCAAACGGCCGCGCGCGCCGCGCTGCAGGAAGGGGCGGAGATCGTGCTCGGACCTCTCTTCAGCGGCTCGGTCGCCGCCGCCGGGCAGGTCACGAAAAGCCGCGGCACTCCGATGATCGCTTTTTCGACCGACACGAACGTGGCGGCGCAGGGCGTTTATCTCCTGAGCTTTCTTCCGGAGTCCGACGTCGATCGCATCGTTCGTTACGCCGCGGCGAACGGCAGGAAGTCCTTGGTGGTACTTCTTCCCGATAACGCCTATGGCGCCGTCGTCGAGGCGCAGCTGCAACAGGCCGTTTCCCAGATCGGCGCGCGGATCGTCAGCATCGAGCGCTACTCGAGCGAGCAGACGAAGCTCGCGGAGCCGGTCCGGCGCGCCGCTGCTGCTTCCAAACAGGCCGACGCGGTCTTCATCGCGGATTCCTCCGATATGACGCCGCAGCTCGTGCAAGCGCTTGCGCGAAACGGCGTGTCGCAGCAGCGGATTCAGTTCATCGGAACGGGATTGTGGGACGATCCCAAGCTCTTCGCCGATCCCAATTTGGCCGGGGCTTGGTTCGCGGCGCCGGACGCCGCCGGCTATCGCGCCTTCGTCGAGCGATATAAATCCCGTTTCGGACAAGAGCCCGCGCGCACGGCAAGCCTTGCCTATGATGCCGTTTCGCTTCTCGCGGCGCTGGTCAAAACGCAAGGCCTCAATCGATTCAGCGAGGCGGCGCTCACCAATCCGTCCGGCTTCTCGGGAATTGACGGGGTCTTTCGCTTTCGCGTCGACGGCACCTGCGAGCGGGGCCTCGCGGTGATGGAAATGCGCGGCGGCGGCACCCGCGTGATCAGCCCGGCGCCGCGGGCGTTTTCCAACGCCGCACTTTGAGAGCGTCACCCGGCGAGATCGGCGACGATCGCGTCGAGCACGACGAAGCCGCCGGCGGTGACGCGTAAGCGGCCGGAGCTAACCTCGACCAGGCCTTCCGCCGCAAGCGTTGCGATGCGGACGGGATCGAGGTCGCGGCCGGCGAGCGCTGCGTAGCGCGCGAGATCAATGCCTTCCCGCAGCCGCAGGCCCATGAGCAGCAATTCGTCCGCCTGTTCGTCTTGACGGAGCGGATCGTCGACAATGCATCCGTGTCCGTTCCGCTCGACGAGCGCGAGCCATTTTTCCGGATGGCGTTCGGTCATGGTGGCGCGCCGGGTTTTCCCGCTCCCAATCCTGCCATGCGCTCCCGGCCCGACGCCCACATAGTCTCCGTAACGCCAATAGACGAGATTGTGGCGGCACTCGGCCCCGGGCCGCGCGTGATTGGAAATTTCGTAGGCGGGCAATCCACGCGCCGCGCACGTCTCCTGGGTTACGTCCCAAAGCGCGCGCGCTTCTTCCTCATCGGGAATTTTAAGACGCCCGTTGCGATGGAGCGCGGCGAAGGGCGTCTCGTCCTCGATCGTCAGCTGATAGAGCGAAAGGTGCTCGCTGTCCTCGGCGAGCGCGCGCGCCAATTCCGCCCGCCAGGCCGAAGGCGTCTGTCCGGGCCGGGCGTAAATCAGATCGAAGGAGAGGCGCGGAAAATTCGCCCGCGCAATCGCGATCGCGGCGAGCGCTTCCTCCGTGCTATGGAGCCGGCCGAGAAATTTCAGCGCGTCATCTTCGAGCGATTGCACGCCGAGCGATACGCGATTGACCCCCGCCGCACGATAGCCGCGAAAGCGATCGGCTTCGACGCTCGTGGGGTTCGCCTCTAACGTGATCTCGATGCCGGGCGCGAGCGGCCAATGCCAGGCGATCGCATCGAGGATCGCGCCGACCGTCGCGGGTTGCATCAAGGAAGGCGTGCCGCCGCCAAAAAATATGCTGTCGACAGGACGCCGGCCGGCCGTTTCCGCGGCATTGGCGAGTTCGGCAGTGATGGCCCGCGCGAATCGCTGTTCATCGGGTTTTTCGTGCCGTACGTGACTGTTGAAATCGCAGTAGGGACATTTCGACAGGCAAAATGGCCAGTGGACGTAGACGCCGAAGCCCGCGTCCTGCTCGCGGCCGCCGATGGTTGCGCGGGCAAGAACGGCCGCGTCAGTCAAGGCAGCTCTCCGCGAGTTTCAGAAACGCGCGCGCGCGATGTGATAGACCCTTTCCGCGCGGAGGCAGCCCGTGCTTTTCCTCGGAACTCATCTCGCCGAAGGTGCGGCTGAAGCCATCGGGAAGAAAGATCGGATCGTAGCCGAAACCTTGATCGCCGCGCGGCGGCCACACGATTCTGCCATCGACGCGGCCTTCGAACGTTGCGGTCTCACCGTCGGGCCAAGCGAGGCACAAAACGGCGATGAAAGCGCCGCGCCGCTTCTCCGCGGTCGTGGCCTTTTTTATCTTCAGCTTTTCCTCGACCGTCTTCATGGCATGCGCGAAGTCTTTTTTCTCTCCGGCCCAGCGCGCCGAATGAATTCCGGGCTCGCCGTCGAGCGCCTCGACCGCGAGCCCCGAATCGTCGGCGAGCGCCGGCAGACGCGCAGCATTGGCCGCGGCCACGGCTTTGATTTTCGCGTTTTCGGCGAAGCTCGTACCACCTTCGATCGGCTCGCCCAATCCGAGATCGCCCGCGGAAATCGTCTCGATCCCGTACGGCTCGAGCAATTCGCGCATCTCTTTCATCTTACCGGGATTGTGGGTCGCGATCACGACCTTGCCTCTGAGCTTGCGCCCCATCAGCCGACCGCGAGCTTCTGTAGCTCGATTAGCCGCATAACTCCCTTGCGCGCGAGCGCGATTAACGCCGCGAGCTCCGCATCGGAGAACGGGGTCTTTTCGGCCGTGCCCTGGATCTCGACGATACCGCTCGTTCCGGTCATCACGAAATTCATGTCGGTATCGGCCTCCGAATCCTCGGCATAATCGAGATCGAGCACGGGCTCCCCTTTGAAGATGCCGCAGGAAATGGCGGCGACGTGATCCTTGAGCGGGTTTTTCGTCACCATCGAGCGCTTTTTCATCCACTCGATGCAATCGCGAAGCGCGATCCAGGCGCCGGTGATCGCGGCCGTCCGCGTGCCGCCGTCGGCCTGAATGACGTCGCAATCCACCGTGATTTGCCGCTCGCCGAGCGCCTGCAGATCCGTGACGACGCGGAGCGAACGGCCGATGAGGCGCTGGATCTCTAACGTGCGCCCCGAGGGCCGGCCGGCCGAGGCTTCGCGGCGCGTGCGCTCGTGCGTCGCCCGCGGCAGCATCCCATATTCGGCGGTGACCCAGCCCCGGCCCTGGTTCTTGAGCCAGGGCGGCAGCTTTTCTTCCAGCGTCGCGGTGACGAGCACGTGGGTATCGCCGAACTTGACGAGGCATGAGCCTTCCGCGTGGCGCGAGAGGCCGCGCTCGAAGCTGACCGGGCGCATCTCGTCGCTGGCGCGCTTGCTGGGACGCATGGATCCTCCGTTGGGTTAACCCTTCTAGGAGGGAGATATGCGCGTCGACAAGCCCGCTCTTGCAGGCTGTTCGGCCGGGGCAATAATCGGCGTACACTGGTCAATCGTCGCTTTTCCGAGGCAGACATCGTGTCGATCAACGCTCCCATCGGTTCACCCCAGGTCAGCCTTGCGCAGCTCGACGAACGCTCGCGCGAGATTTTTCGCCAGATCGTGGAGTCCTATCTCGCGACCGGCGAGCCGGTCGGCTCGCGCAATATTTCCCGCCTCATCCCGATCACCTTGTCGCCGGCCTCGGTGCGCAACGTCATGGCCGATCTCGAGGCGCTGGGCTTGATCTACGCGCCGCACACGAGCGCGGGAAGATTGCCGACCGAACTCGGATTGCGCTTTTTCGTCGACGCGCTGCTGGAAATCGGCGACCTCTCCGGCGGCGATCGGCAATCGATCGAGGCGCAAGTGAAGGCCGCTCGCGGCGGCAGTCTCGACGCGGTGCTTGCCGAAGCATCGCAATTGCTCTCGGGCCTTTCGCGCGGCGCCGGTGTCGTCACCGCCGCCAAGAACAATCCGCGGCTGAAGCAAATCGAATTCGTCCGCCTCGAGCCCGGCCGCGCGCTTGTCGTCCTTGTTTCCGAGGACGGCCAAATCGAAAATCGCTTGCTGAGCCTGCCCGCCGATCTGCCCGCGTCCTCGCTCGTCGAGGCGACCAATTTTCTCAATGCGCGCATTCGCGGAAAAACGCTTGACGAGGCGAGAGCCGAGCTCGAGCGGGCGCTTGTGACCGCGCGCGCCGAACTCGACGAACTCACGCAGAAGGTCGTCGCCGAAGGTCTTGCCAGCTGGTCGGGAGGGGAAGCGCAGGATCGCAGGCTGATCGTTCGCGGACACGCGAAACTCCTCGAGGATTTGAAGGCGATGGAGGATCTCGAGCGCGTGCGGCTCTTGTTCGATGATTTGGAGACCAAGCGCGGCGTGATCGAATTGCTCGGCAAGGCCGAAGACGCGGAGGGCCTTCGCATCTTCATCGGTTCCGAGAGCAAGCTGTTTTCGCTCTCCGGCTCCTCCACCATCGTCGCCCCCTATCGCGACGGCGCCGGGCGCGTCGTCGGCGTGCTCGGCGTGATCGGGCCGACGCGGCTCAATTATGCGCGGGTCATCCCCATGGTCGATTACACCGCCAAGGTCGTGAGCAGGGTGCTCGGCCTGCAAGGGGACGCTTGATTTTTAGGCGGAACGACCTGATATCCCGGGCGATTACCGATTCATTGGGATGACGATGACCGACGATACGAAACGCGCGGAAAATCAGGAAAACGATGCCGCCGCCGAGCCGGAGGCCGCGAACGAAAACAATCCCGTCGCGGTGCTCGAAGCGCAGGTGGCGGAATTGCGCGACAGGTTCCTGCGGGCCGTCGCCGAGGCCGAGAACGTGCGAAAACGCGCCGAGCGTGACGTCGCCGATGAGCGCGTCTACGGCGTTACCGGCTTTGCCCGCGATATCCTGGCGGTCGCCGACAATCTCGCTCGCACCCTCGACGCGGTGGCGGCGGAGGCGCGTTCCTCCGCCGAAGGCCCGCTGAAGGCGCTCTTGGAAGGCGTCGAGCTGACGGATCGCGAATTGCAAAAGGCGCTTGCCAAGAACGGCATTCGCCGGATCGATCCGCAAGGCGAGAAATTCGATCCCAACTTCCACCAAGCGGTGTACGAGGTGCCCGACGCGAACGTGCCGGCGGGCATGGTCGCGCAAGTCATTCAGCCGGGTTACGCCATCGGTAGCCGCGTGCTGCGGCCGGCCATGGTCGGCGTCTCCAAGGGCGGCCCAAGGACGGCTCCCGTTCAGGAGGCGGCGCGGCCGGAATCGCCGGGCAATTCCGGCGATTGAAGATTCCCCCGGATTTGGCCCGAAAGGGCTTATTAACACTGCAACTTTACGCTGAATGGCAATCCAAGCATGGGCATTGCCATGAGCGCGCAATCCGGCGGTGGCGTTCAATACAGCATCGTCATTCCCGTCTTTAACGAAGAAGCGGTCCTGCCGGCCCTGTTCCGGCGCATCGACGCGCTGCTCGACGGGCTCGACGCGTCGGCGGAAGCCATTCTCGTCGATGATGGAAGCACCGATTGCAGCTCGATCGTGCTCGAGGCGAAATCGAAGAGCGATCCGCGCTACCGCTACATTAAACTCACGCGCAATTTTGGGCATCAGATTGCGATTACCGCCGGCATGGACGCCTGCGCCGGGAAAGCGATCGTCGTCATGGACGCCGATCTCCAGGATCCGCCCGAAATCGTCGGCGCCATGATCCAGCGCTGGAAAGAGGGCTACGAAATCGTCCATGCGCGCCGGTTGTCGCGCGAAGGCGAGGGCACGTTCAAACGCTGGACCGCGAGCGTATTTTACAAACTGCTTGGGCGTCTCGCGTCGGTCGACATCCCGAGCGACGTCGGCGACTTCCGCCTGATCGACCGCAAGGTTCTCGAGGCATTCCGTTCGATGCCCGAGCAGGATCGCTTCGTGCGCGGCATGTTCGCCTGGCTTGGTTTCCGGCAAGCGGAAGTCGCCTTTCACCGCCCGCCGCGCGCCGCCGGTGAGACGAAATACCCGTTATGGAAAATGATCAGGCTCGCCGTGAACGGCGTGCTCGGCTTCTCCGACGCCCCGCTTCGCCTCGCGATCTGGGTCGGTTTGACCGTGTCTTGTCTCGCCGTACTTTATGGAATCTACGTGATTGGTCTCTGGCTCACGCACAGCCATCTCGTCGAAGGCTGGTCCTCGACCATCGTCGTGATCTCGTTTCTGTGCGGCGTGAACATGCTGATGACCGGTATCATCGGCCTCTATATCGGCCGCATCCATGCCGAAGTGAAACGGCGCCCGCTCTATGTCGTCGATAAGCGGACCGGCTTTGACCGTGCGGCCCCATCGGCGGAAAAGACGGAATCCGGCGCCGATGATCGAAAGCGGACGCGAGCCGTATGATTCTGCGCTTCGGCGTTGATCGGGGCGCTTCTCGCCATTTCGCACGGCGCGAATTCTCCCGGGGCTTCGAATGAGCTCGATCGTCGACGGGCCGCGAGCGTTCCGCCGCGGACATCGGGCCGCGCCCGCGCTTGCAGCGCGCTTGCGCCCGGCGCTGCCGCTGATCGCCGTCACGGTCGCAGCCATCGTTCTTCGGCTCCTGATCGTCACCGCCACGGATGTCAGCTGGCTGATTACGCTCTCCGAAAAAGTTCTCGACGGAACCAGGCTCTATGTCGATCTGATCGAGGTGAATCCGCCCGCCTCGGTTTTGCTCTACCTGCCGGCCGTGGCACTCGCGCGTTTGATCGGGATCGCTCCAGAAATCGCGGTCAACACGCTCGTGTTCCTTGCCGTGGGCGCGAGCGTTTGGATCACGGGCCGCATTCTGATGCGGGCGCGCTTCCTCGACGGCGTTGACGGCTGGACCCTTGCCGCTTTTGCCGCGTTTCTGCTTCTTATCTTTCCCGCCCGCACCTTCGCGCAGCGCGAACACATCGCCGTCATCGTTCTTTTGCCGGCGCTCGCGGTCTATGTCGCGCGTGCGCAAGGCATCTCTCCCGGCCTCATCGCGGCGATGCTGGCCGGCATCGGCACCGGCATCGCGCTGTCGATCAAGCCGCATTTTGCGCTCGCGATCATTCTTGCGGCTGCAGCCGCTGCCTGCCACGCGAAATCCTGGCGAACGCTTTTCGTGCCCGAACACTGGATCGCGGGCGCCATCGTCGCGCTCTACGGCGCGAGCGTCCTTGTGTTCTACCCGCGATTCATTGCGGAGGTTTTGCCGCTCGTTCAAGCGGTCTACGTTCCCGTCCGGCTGCCCTGGTTTGCAATCCTGACCCGCACGCCGGTGATCCTTTGGCTGCTGTCGATTTTTCTATTAGCGAGACAAGTGCGAGGAACGATATTCCAGCCCCGCTTATCCATCTTGTTGATGGCGTCTTGCGGCTTCGCGCTTGCCTATGTGGCGCAAGGCAAGGGTTGGCCGTACCACTCCTATCCGATGCTTGCCCTTGCGTTGCTCGCCCTCGCCCTTGCCTTCTGCGAGCGCGAGGAAGGAGCGCTGAAAGAGGGAATGACAAAAAATTCGGGAATGGACGGACTTGCCTTGCTTGCGACCGCGGGCCTTGCCGCCGCGGGCTTCTACTGGATGACCATTGCGGTCGACTTCACCCCTCTCGCCGAAATCATTCGCCGCAACGCCGCAGAGCCGAAAGTGCTCGCCATTTCCTCCGACATCGGGCTCGGGCATCCGCTCGTTCGCCAGGTCGGCGGCAAATGGGCCCAGCGGGTCGGAAGCCTTTGGATTACGGATAACGCCGAATGGCTGCTGAAGACCGAAAAATCGCCGGTCGCCGCCGCGGAGCTTGAGCATTATGCGGCGCGCGATCGCGCCATGTTGCTCGAGGATATTGGCCGGGAGCGGCCCGATATTATTTTGCTGGATGCGAATTGGGAGGCGCGCACGCGTTCGGACCCGGTCCTCTCCGAGCTGTTGAGGGCCTACAGTGAAATAAGCCGCGAGCAGGGGATTATTATTTTAGGGCGGCAGAGCCGCGAAAAACCCCGAAAGGGTTCGATTGGCTCTAATTAATTGATTCCCTTCCATCCTCGCGGGCGGTCGAGCCTTGCGGGCCTAAGACCCCCCTCCTATATCAAGCCGCGACGCTGCGATTTTGCAGCAAATCCCCGAAAGCGGGGGCCGACGGGGACGGTCCGGGTGCGACACCCGGCTGTTCATCCGGGTGCTGAATAGACCCGGGCGGCCTGCCGAAAATGAGAGGTAGTTCTATGTCTAAGGTCATTGGCATCGACCTCGGCACCACCAATTCGTGCGTTGCCATCATGGAGGGCTCGACCCCCAAGGTCATCGAGAACGCGGAAGGCATGCGCACCACGCCCTCGATCGTCGCTTTCACCGACGACGGCGAGCGTCTCGTCGGCCAGCCGGCCAAGCGCCAGGCGGTCACCAACCCCGAGAAGACCTTTTTCGCGGTGAAGCGCTTGATCGGCCGCCGCTATGACGACCCGATCATCGAGAAGGACAAGAAGCTCGTCCCTTACAATATCACGCGCGCCTCCAATGGCGACGCCTGGGTTTCCGACGGCAAGGATCAGTACTCGCCCTCGCAGATTTCCGCCTTCATCTTGCAGAAGATGAAGGAGACGGCGGAATCCTATCTCGGCCAGAAGGTCGAGAAGGCCGTCATCACCGTTCCCGCCTATTTCAACGACGCGCAGCGCCAGGCCACCAAGGACGCCGGCAAGATCGCGGGCCTCGAGGTTCTGCGCATCATCAACGAGCCGACGGCGGCGGCGCTCGCCTACGGCCTCGACAAGCAGAAGCAGGGCACGATCGCGGTCTACGACCTCGGCGGCGGCACCTTCGACATTTCCATTCTCGAGATCGGCGACGGTGTATTCGAGGTGAAGTCGACGAACGGCGACACCTTCCTCGGCGGCGAGGATTTCGACATGCGCCTCGTCAACTATCTCGCCGACGAATTCCAGAAGGAGCAGGGGATTGATCTGCGCAAGGACAAGCTCGCGCTCCAGCGCCTGAAGGAAGCCTCCGAAAAGGCGAAGATCGAGCTCTCCTCCGCGACGCAGACCGAAATCAACCTGCCCTTCATCACCGCCGACAAGAGCGGCCCCAAGCATATGACGATGAAGCTCACGCGCGCGAAGTTCGAAGCGCTCGTCGACGATCTCGTGCAGAAGACGGTCGAGCCGTGCAAGCGCGCGTTGAAGGATGCGGGCCTTTCGCCCGCCGAGATCAACGAAGTCGTCCTCGTCGGCGGCATGACCCGCATGCCGAGGGTGCAGGAAGTCGTGAAGCAGCTCTTCGGCAAGGAGCCGCACAAGGGCGTGAACCCCGACGAAGTCGTCGCGGTGGGCGCCGCCATTCAGGCGGGCGTCCTGCAAGGCGACGTCAAGGACGTGCTGCTCTTGGATGTGACGCCGCTCTCGCTCGGCATCGAGACATTGGGCGGCGTGTTCACTCGCATCATCGACCGCAACACCACGATTCCGACCAAGAAATCGCAGGTGTTCTCGACTGCGGAAAACAATCAAACCGCGGTGACCATCCGCGTGTTCCAAGGCGAGCGCGAAATGGCGGGCGACAACAAAATACTGGGCCAGTTCGATCTCGTCGGGCTTCCGCCTGCGCCGCGCGGCGTGCCGCAGGTCGAGGTCACGTTCGACATCGACGCCAACGGCATCGTCAACGTCTCCGCCAAGGACAAGGCCACCGGCAAGGAGCAGCAGATCCGCATCCAGGCGTCCGGCGGCCTCTCCGAGGCCGACATCCAGCGCATGGTCAAGGACGCCGAGGCGCACGCCGAGGAGGACAAGAAACGCAGAGCTCTGGCCGAGGCCAAGAACCACGCCGACGCGCTCATCCATACCACCGAAAAGGCGGTCTCCGAGCATGGCTCCAAAGTCGGCGAAGCCGAGCGGCGCGCGATTGAGAACGCCATGGCGGACCTTAAAGAGGCGCTCAAGGCCGATGACGCCGAGGTGATCACGTCGAAGACCAACACGCTGGCGCAAGCTTCGATGAA
>JBGPVT010000038.1:0-12106 GCA_041491825.1 Xanthobacteraceae bacterium
CCGAAGGCGCTTCCCTCGACGACCTTCTCGTCCCCGCCTTCGCCACCGTGCGCGAGGCCGGAAAACGCACCCTCGGCCAGCGCCATTTCGACATGCAACTGGTCGGCGGCATGGTGCAGCACGAAGGCGCCATTTCCGAAATGAAGACCGGCGAAGGCAAGACGCTGGTCGCGACGCTGCCGGTTTACCTGAACGCGCTCGCAGGCAAGGGCGTCCATGTCGTCACCGTCAACGACTATCTCGCCCGCCGCGACGCCGAGTGGATGGGGCAGATTTACGAATTCCTCGGCCTCAAGGTCGGCGTCATCGTCCACGGCCTCGACGACGACCAGCGGCGCGCGGCCTATGCCTGCGACGTCACCTACGGCACCAACAACGAGCTCGGCTTCGATTATCTTCGCGACAATATGAAGTACGAGCTGTCGCAGATGGTGCAGCGCGGGCATTCCTACGCCATCGTCGACGAAGTCGACTCGATCCTGGTCGACGAAGCGCGCACGCCGCTCATCATCTCCGGCCCGCTCGACGACCGCTCCGATTTCTACAACACCATCGATCGCTTCATCCCGCCGCTCGACAAGTCCGATTACGAGGTCGACGAGAAGCAGCGTTCGGTGGCGATGACCGAGGCCGGCATGGAAAGAATGGAGCAGGCGCTGCGCAATGCCGGGCTCCTGAAGTCGGATTATCTCTACGACATCGAAAACGTCTCGGTCGTCCACCACGTCAATCAGGGGCTGCGCGCGCACAAGCTGTTCCAGCGCGACCGCGATTACATCGTGCGGAACGACGAGGTCGTCATCATCGACGAGTTCACCGGCCGCATGATGCCGGGCCGGCGCTATTCGGAAGGCCTGCATCAGGCGCTGGAGGCGAAGGAGCACGTCGCGATCCAGCCCGAGAACCAGACGCTCGCCTCGATCACTTTCCAGAACTATTTCCGCTTGTACAAGAAACTCGCCGGCATGACCGGCACCGCGCTCACCGAAGCCGACGAGTTCATGGATATCTACAGGCTCGAAGTCATCGAGATCCCGACCAACCGGCCGATGGTCCGCGACGATCAGGACGACGAGGTCTACAAGACCGCCATCGAGAAATACCGGGCGATCATCGAATTGATCAAGGAATGCAAGGAGCGCGGCCAGCCCGTGCTCGTCGGCACGGTTTCGATCGAAAAGTCCGAAAGCCTCGCCGAAATGCTCCGCCAGCAGGGCTGGGAGCAGCACGATTTCTCCGATCCCAACGCCTTCGCCACGCTCTATAGCGGCGACGATGGCGCGGCGAAATCGAAGGTGTTCGCGGTCTTGAACGCGCGCTACCACGAGCAGGAAGCCTACATCATCTCCCAGGCGGGCGTTCCGGGGGCGATTACCATCGCTACCAACATGGCCGGCCGCGGTACCGACATTCAGCTCGGCGGCAACGCCGACATGCGAATCAAGCAGGAAATCAAGGACGTGTCGGATGCCGAGCGCGGACGCCACACCGCCGAAATCCGCGGGCAGGTCGCGCGCCTGAAGGAAAAGGCGCTCGCGGCCGGCGGCCTCTTCGTGCTCGGTACCGAGCGGCACGAGGCGCGGCGCATCGACAACCAGCTGCGCGGCCGTTCCGGCCGCCAGGGCGATCCCGGCCGCTCGCGCTTTTTCCTTTCGCTCGAAGACGATCTCATGCGCATCTTCGGGTCGGATCAGCTCGGCAACATGCTGACCAAGCTCGGCCTGAAGGAGAACGAGGCGATCGTCCATCCCTGGATCAACAAGGCGCTCGAAAAGGCGCAAGGCAAGGTCGAGGCGCGCAACTTCGACATCCGCAAGAACC
The DNA here is from genome assembly GCA_041491825.1 of Xanthobacteraceae bacterium. GTDB lineage: Bacteria > Pseudomonadota > Alphaproteobacteria > Rhizobiales > Xanthobacteraceae > Palsa-892. The sequence continues at coordinate 1,822 of JBGPVT010000038.1, forward strand.
TTTTGAAATACGACGACGTGATGAACGACCAGCGCAAGGTCATCTTCGAGCAGCGCATCGAACTGATGCGGGAGGCCGACGTTTCGAGCACGGTCGCCGACATGCGTTATTCGGTGATCGAGGATCTCGTCGGCAAGCACATTCCCGAGAACGCCTATCCCGAGCAATGGGACGCCAAGGGCCTGAAGGAGTCGGCGGAGAAGGTGCTCACCTTGCAGCTGCCGATCGACGAATGGGTAAAGGAAGAAGGAATCGCCGAGGAAGAGGTGCGCGAGCGCATGGTGCGCGCGGCCGACGAGCACATGGCCGCCAAGGTCGCGAAATACGGCGCCGACATCATGCGCTATGTCGAGAAATCAGTTCTCCTGCAGACGCTCGACCATTTGTGGCGCGAGCACCTCGTGATGCTCGACCATTTGCGCCAGGTCATTGGGCTCCGCGGCTACGGCCAGCGCGATCCGCTGAACGAGTACAAGTCGGAGGCCTTCAGCCTGTTCGACACGCTGCTCACGCGCCTGCGCGAGGCGGTCGCCGCCCAGCTCATGCGCGTCGAGGTCATGAACGAGCCGCCGCCGATCGAGCCATTGCCGCCCATGCAGGCGCACCATGTGAACCCGCTCACCGGCGAGGACGAATTGTCGCTCGCGCCCGCGCAGATCGCGGCGCAAGCCGCGATGGCGGCAAGCTCGTCGAACCCGGCTTCGCGCAACACCAACGATCCCGCGAGCTGGGGCAAGGTGGGAAGAAACGAGCCCTGCCCCTGCGGTTCCGGCAAGAAATACAAGCACTGCCACGGCAGGCTCGCCTAAAGCAGGACCGCCCACCCAAGTCGGCTTTAGCCGACTTGGGCACTATTGATTGCCGATCTCGGGTAGACCCGAGATCGGAGCGAGGGCGGGGCGAACTTCTCGATACGAGACGGATTTTACCGGTAGGAAAGGCCGCCCGCGCCCAGAATGGGCGTCGCACCTTTCATGGTGCCGGTCTCGGGCGTGTCGTCCTGCGCGGGCTTTGAAGCCGGAATCGCCCTTGCCGCCGGCGCATCGTGCGGAGCGGGCTGCTGGGCCGACTGCTGCGCCTTCGGCTGCGAGGCGGAATTCGCCGGCTGTTTTTGATCGTCGTTCTTGCGGCTGATTCCGAGCCAGGCGCCGAGCTTGCTGAGGCGGCTCGGCTGCGCCGGCGCACTCGCGGTCTTCCGCGAATCGCCCGACGGCGCCGTCTCCTTCGCGGCGGCGACCGAAGGTTCTTTCGGCGTCGAGGACGTTACATCTTCGCGCTTCGCGTCAGGCGCCGTTTGCGGAGTGCTGGGTAGCGAAACTGCCCGCTGATCGTTATTCAGCGGATTGCGCTCGGGGAACTTCCCGGCGAACACCGGATTCATTCCCCCGTCGCGATAGGTGAGTACTGGCGCGGTCTTGATGCCGCGGGCAACGAGCGAGGAATATTCCTTGTTGTCGGCCGCCCGCTTCGCTTTCACCGCCTCGACGACTTCAATCGGCTGATCGTAAACGGGGCAGGAGCGTTGTGGACTGAAGGACTGCGCGGGATCGAAGGGAATCGCGTTGAACACGTAGCGCTTGTCGCAAACCTCGACCTTCGGCTCCCGCCGCGACACTTCGAAATGATCGTTGCCTTCCTTCAACATGCGCCAGAAGGCCATGTTCGGATTGTCACGATGCTTCGCCATGTTCGCGGCCGTCATGCGGAAGGGATAGGCCTGCACCTGGAAGGCGCGCTGGCCGCCGTCGAACGACTCGCGCGCGAGCGCGAAAATTTCGGAGATCTGCTCGTCGGTCATGGCGTAGCAGCCGGAAGAAGAACAATCCCCGTGCACCATCAGGTTCGCGCCGGAACGGCCGAGCGCCCTGTCGAAGGAATTCGGAAAGCCCATGTTGAAGGCGAGGTAATAGGCCGAATTCGGATTCATCAGCCCGGGCGTGATCATGTAGAAGCCTTCGGGCGCCTGGCGATCGCCCTGCTTCACCTTCGGGCCGAGCTCGCCCGACCAACGGCAGATGGGATACGTCTTGAGAAGATCGTACTGACCTTCCGTCGTCTGCTTCCAGACCTCGAGCTCCGACTCTTCCTTGAAGATGCGAACGAGGATCGGCGTTTCCTTCGCCATGCCCTTGCGCTCGATCGTCTCGACCATTTCGTTGGAAAGAGGACGCGTCGCCTTCTCGCCGACGAGCATGCCTCCGCCTGGAAGGCATCCCGAAAGCGCAAGCGCGCAGCCCGCAGCCATGACCGCGCCGCGCGCGCGGGAAAGCATGGCACGGCTCAATGCAACACTTCTGAGCCCGTAAACGTCACCCACCATGATTGGCTAAATCGTTACTCTTGCCATGAGGTTACCGCAAGCGCGGAAAACCCCTTATTCCGGCCATCGTGAACGGCCGGGAACCGGCCGCCTGACCTCAAAGATTCCGGCCAATCGCGAGGAATTTTTGTTGCCGCCGGGCCTTTATTTCCTCGCGCGAAAGGCCTTTCAGGCTGTCGAGGGCGCCGCCGATCGCCTCGCCGGCCGCGGCAATCGTGGCGGCCGTGTGGCGATGGGCGCCTCCCGTCGGCTCCGACACGATGATGTCCACCACTCCCAGCCGGGCGAGATCTTGGGCGGTGATCTTCATATTGGTCGCGGCCTCTTGCGCCTTGGAAGTGTCGCGCCAGAGGATGGACGCCGCGCCCTCGGGAGAAATGACGCTGTAGATCGCGTGCTCGAGCATCAAGACGACATTGGCGGTCGCGATCGCGATGGCGCCGCCCGAGCCGCCCTCGCCGATGATGACCGCGACATTGGGAACCCCGAGCGCAAGACAGGCTTCGGTCGAACGCGCGATCGCCTCGGCCTGGCCACGCTCCTCGGCGTCGATGCCCGGATAGGCGCCGGCGGTGTCAACGAGGGCAATCACCGGAATATCGAAACGGTCGGCAAGCTCCATGATCCGCACCGCCTTGCGGTATCCCTCCGGCCGCGCCATGCCGAAATTGTGCTTGATGCGCGCTTCCGTGGTCGAGCCCTTCTCGTGGCCGATCAGGCACACGCTTTCGCCGCGGAAACGGGCGAAGCCGCCCAGGATCGCGGCGTCCTCGGCGAATTTGCGGTCGCCCGCGAGCGGCGTGAATTCGGTGAACAGGCGCTCGACATAATCGGAGAAGTGCGGCCGCTGCGGATGACGGGCGACCTGCGTCTTCTGCCAGGGCGTGAGATTGGCATAGAGGCCCTTGAGCGCGACGTTCGCCTTGCCTTCGAGGCGGCCGATCTCGTCGCCGATCGCGACCCCCTCCCCCGCAGCGCCGAGCGCGCGCAATTCCTCGATCTTGGCGTCGAGTTCCGCGACGGGCTTTTCGAAATCGAGATAGGTGCGCATGAAAAGGCTTTGCGACCGGACATGTCGCGGCGGCGGAAGCTGCCCGCGCGCATGGGTCGGAGTCAAGGATAGGGAGAAGCGGAAGGAAAAGCGCGCCCGCTGGCTTCGTTAATCCTCGGCCAGCGGGTGCAGATCGCGCACAAGGCTCTTCAGACGCTCGTCGAGGAGATGCGTATAGATCTGGGTGGTCGAGACGTCGGCATGGCCGAGCAGCGCCTGCACCACCCGCAAATCGGCGCCGTTCGCGAGCAAATGGCTCGCGAAGGCATGCCGCAGGACATGCGGGCTCATCTTGCGGGGATCGATGCCGGCGGCGGAAGCAAGCTCTTTCAGTTCGCGCGCGACGTGCTGCCGCGTGATATGGCCGCTATCGCCGAAGGAAGGAAACAGCCACCGCGTCTCGCCGATCTTTGCTTCGAGAAGCCGCTTGCGGTAGTCGCGCATCGCCTTCTGCGCCGCCTGCCCGAGCGGCACCAGCCGCTCCTTTCCGCCCTTGCCGCGCACCATGATCGTCCCGCCCTCGGCGCGCGCCGCGGCGGCGGGAAGCGCGATCAATTCCGAGACGCGCAAGCCCGTGGCGTAAAGCGCCTCTAACAGACAAACCAGGCGAAGCGCGCGCAAATACTCCGCGCGGCGATCGCGCGCCTTCTCGGCCGCCTCGCGCGCGGCATCGAACAGGCGCGTGACTTCCTCGATCGACAGCACTTTGGGCAATGTGCGGCCGCGCCGCGGCCCTTCGAGCACGGCGGCGGGATCATCCTTGCGCTTGCCCTCGGCATAGAGAAAGCGATGCAGCTGGCGGATGGCCGAAAGTTTTCTCGCCGACGAGTTCGCCGCCAGGCCGCGTTTGACGAGCGCCGCGAGATACGCGCGCACGTCGTCGGTGACGGCGTTGGCAACGCCGCTTCCTTTCGCGGTGAGAAAACCGGCGTAGTCGTCGAGATCGCGGCGATAGGCCTCGATCGTGTTTCGGCTCGCGCCGCGCTCCGTCGCGATCATATCGAGAAAAAGTTCGATCGCGGCGCGTCCGCGCGCGTCTCGCTCCGTTCCTCGTCTCAAAGTCACTTGGAGAGTCGATCCTGTGGAATGGTGATGGTCATTTCACGCGGCTTCGGTTCGATCAGATGGGCGAGCGACCACAGCCCGCCGTAAACCACGCCGGTAATCACGCCAATGACGACAAGAAATCTGATGAGGCTCGGCATTTCCCGATCCGACTCGGCTTAAGCGCGCCCCTTCCCATAAGTAGAAACATTTAACGGTTTCTGGCAAGCGCCGTTGCCCCCGCGCCGCGTTGGTGTAGGTTCCGCCGCCAAAAGGCAGGCTAAACGATCATGCAAGGCACCGCCAGAAACGATCCGCCGGCCACGGCGCCGGCTGCCTTGCGCGCGCGTCTCGGCGCGCGTTCGATCGTGCTCGTCGGCATGCCGGGTTCGGGCAAGAGTTCCATCGGCCGCCGGCTTGCCCAGCATCTGGGGCTCGAATTCATCGACGCCGATCAGGAGATCGAGGCCGCCGCCGGCATGTCGATCGCCGATATCTTCTCGCAGCATGGCGAGCCTTATTTTCGCGCCGGCGAGGCGCGCGTGATCGCGCGCCTTCTGGACAAAGGCCCGCAAGTGATCGCGACCGGCGGCGGCGCCTTCGCCAATCTCGATACGCGTGCGCTCGTCCGCGCGCGCGCCTTGTCCGTCTGGCTCAAGGCCGATGTCGATCTCCTGTTACGCCGGGTGAAGCGGAAGAACGACCGGCCGCTGTTGCGCGTGGCCGATCCCGAAGCGGTCTTGAAACGGCTGCTTGCCGAGCGCGAAGCGGTTTACGCCGAGGCCGACATCACCGTCACCTCGCTCGACGTCCCGCACGAGGCGGTGGTGGAAGCGCTGGTGAAAGCGCTCGCGGAGAATTTGTCCGGGGAAGGCGCGAAAGCAACGACGCCGGTTGGGGCGCGGCCATGACCGCGAGACCGGGCAAGACCGCGCCCTCTCCGGCTCCGCCTGTGACCGTGCGCGTCGACCTCGGCGCGCGCGGATACGACATCGCGATCGGCGGCGGCTTGCTCGCCGAGACGGGCAAGCGCGTCGCGCGCATCAAGCCGAAGGCCAAGGCCGTGATCGTCACCGACGAAACCGTGGCAAAACTCTACCTCGAGCCTTGCCGGCAGGCACTCGCGGCGGCGGGCGTCGAATCCGTCCCGATCGTGATGCGGCCGGGCGAAAGCGCAAAGAATTTTTCGACCTACGAACGCGTCGTCGATGCCATGCTGCAATCGAAAATCGAACGCGGCGATGTCGTGATCGCGCTCGGCGGCGGCGTTGTCGGCGATCTCGCGGGCTTCGCCGCAGCGACCGCGCTCCGCGGGGTCGATCTCGTGCAGATACCGACCACGCTTCTCGCCCAGGTCGATTCTTCCGTCGGCGGCAAGACCGGCATCGATACAAAGCATGGCAAGAATCTCGTCGGCGCGTTTCACCAGCCCCTGTTGGTGATCGCCGATACCGACTTGCTCGACAGTCTTTCGCCCCGCGAATTTCGCTCCGGTTACGCGGAAGTCGCCAAATACGGCCTGATCAATGACGAGCCGTTCTTTGCCTGGCTCGAAAAGAACTGGAACAACGTGTTCTCGGGCGGCCCCGACCGCGTGCATGCGGTCGCTACGAGCTGCCGCGCGAAGGCCGCGATCGTCGGCCGCGACGAGCGCGAAGCGGGCGAGCGCGCGCTCCTCAATCTCGGTCACACCTTCGGGCACGCGCTCGAGGCCGCCGCCGGCTATTCCGAGCGCCTGTTGCACGGCGAGGCGGTCGCGATCGGCATCGTGCTCGCGTTTCGCCTCTCAAACCGGCTCGGCCTATGCCGCCCCGAGGAAGCCGAGCGCGTCGCGGCGCATTTTTCGGCCGTTGGCCTGCCGACGAAGCTGTCCGAAATAGAGGGCGAGCTGCCCGGTACCGATGCGCTGCTCGCGCTGATGGCAAAGGACAAGAAGGTGCGCCAGGGCGCCCTCGTGTTCATCCTCGCGCGCGGCATCGGCAAGGCGGAAATCGCGCAAGGCCTTGATATTCAGGCGATTCAGAAGACGCTCGACGAAGCGCGAGGCAATCCCTAGATATTCGCCATGACCTTCCTTGAGATTTTCTCGCTCGTTGCGGTCGTTCTCTGCCTCGTCGCCTCCTTCTTTTTCTCCGGCAGCGAGACGGCGCTCACGGCTTCCTCGCGCGCGCGCATGCACGCGCTTGCGCGGAACGGCGACGAACGCGCGAAGATCGTCAATCGCCTCTTGCAAATGCGCGAGCGGCTGATCGGCGCGATTCTGCTGGGCAACAACGTCGCCACCATCGTCGCCTCCTCGCTCACGACCGGGATTCTGCTTTTGTGGTTCGGAGAGGTCGGCATCTTTTACGCCACCGCGATCATGGCGGTGGTGATCGTCGTATTTTCCGAGGTCATGCCGAAAACCGTCGCGATCAATCATCCCGATCGTGTTTCCCTGATGGTCGCGCGGCCGATCTACTGGATCGTGCGGGTGCTGGCGCCGATCACGATCACGATCGAGAAGATCGTCGGCTGGTCGCTGCGCCTTCTCGGTTTGAGACTCGACACCATCGAAAACGTGCTCAGCGGCCACGAGGAGCTGCGCGGCGCGGTCGATCTTTTGCACCGCGAGGGCGAAGTGAAAAAAGATGTCCGCGACATGTTCGGCGGCTTGCTCGATCTGCGCGAGCTCGAGGTTTCCGACGTCATGATCCACCGCACCAAGATGGCGACGATCAACGCCGACGACTCGCCCGAGAAGATCGTGAGCGAGGTCCTGGCCTCGGCCTATACGCGCCTGCCGATCTGGCGCGGCACGCCCGAAAACATCGTCGGCGTGATTCACGCCAAGGACTTGCTGCGCGAGCTCGACGCGGTCGGCGGCGACGAAAGCAAGATCGATATCGCGGCGATCGCGCTCGAGCCCTGGTTCGTGCCCGACACCACGAGCCTTGCCGACCAGCTCAAGGCCTTCCGCAAACGCAAGACCCATTTTGCCCTCGTCGTCGACGAGTATGGCGAGGTGATGGGGCTCGTCACGCTCGAGGACATCATCGAGGAGATCGTCGGCGACATTTCCGACGAGCACGATGTCTCGGTGAGTGGCCTCCGCCCGCAGGCCGACGGCTCGGTCACCGTCGATGGCGGCGTGCCGATCCGCGACCTCAACCGTGCGATGGACTGGAATTTGCCCGACGAGGAAGCGACCACGATCGCGGGTCTCGTCATCCACGAGGCGCGCCTGATCCCCGAGCCGGGGCAGACCTTCACCTTTCACGGCTTCCGCTTTCAGGTATTGCGAAAGACGCGGAACCGCATCACCGCGTTGAAGGTGACGCCCTTGAAACGCCCTGAGGCGAAGCCTGCGGAGCAGGCGGCATGATCATTCGCCCGGCGCCTGCGCCTCGATCGCGAGCGCGTGCAGGCCGGCGGCGATCTCAGGCGCCAAGAGATCGTTGACGAGCCGGTGCCGCTCGATCCGGCTCTTGCCCTTAAACGCCGCCGACAAGATGCGCACGCGCACATGCGTCGTCTTACCGGGCACCGCGCCGGCGTGACCCGCATGCAACGCGCTCTCGTCGATGACTTCCAGGCGCTCGGGGACGAGGCCTTGCGTGAGCGTGCTTCGGATTCGGTCGATCGTGGTCATGCGGGTTGTCCGGAATTTCGCCTGTCAAGCGTCAATGAGTTGTCAATCGCACCCGACTATAAAGAAAACAGTGCTTCCTTGTGCCGCCACGATCGCACCCCCATAATCCGACCATGAAGCTCGATTCACCCTTTTTCGACCGCTTGCGGCTGAAGCCCACCCGGGCACAGCGCGCGAAAAGCGATTGCCCCCGTTGCGAATGGCCCGGCTGCGAACAGCCGGGCGCGCATCGCGCCCCCAAGGGGCGGGGGAATGAGGGTAAATACTGGCATTACTGCCTCGCGCACGTTCGCGAATACAATCAGACCTATAATTATTTCGCCGGCATGGGCGACGACGCGGTTTCGGCCTATCAGAAGGATGCCATGACCGGCCACCGCCCGACCTGGCGCATGGGCATGCGGGCCGCCCGCTCGGCCGAGGAACGAAATGCCAATGAGGCCGCTTTAGGCTCCAAGAGCGCCCGTTGGCACGATCCCTTCCGCTTTTTCGAGGAGGTGGGGGGTGCCGCTCGCCCCATGCCGGAGGCCCCCGAAAGCCGCATTATCCGCAATGCGGAACGTAAGGCATTCGGGGTGCTGGCCCTTGAAATCAACGCCTCGGCGATCGAAATCAAGTCTCGTTTCAAGGAGTTAGTCAAAATTCACCACCCCGACACGAATGGCGGGGACCGCTCGACCGAGGATCGGCTTCGGGAAATCATCCAAGCCTATAACTATCTCAAGAGCGCCGGATTCTGCTAAATTCCTAACCCTCTGCTTCGGTTGTCGATTTGAACCCGCCGCGACCGCGGCCGAACGTGACTGATGAACGCTATGAACATGATCGCCCCCCTGCCCGACATGAAGGTGTCGGTGCGCCAGGTTTTCGGCCTCGACATCGACCTCGAGGTCCCGGCCTTTTCCACGCCCGACGAGCACGTGCCGGATCTCGATCCGGATTACGTCTTCGACCATGACACGACACTCGCGATTCTGGCGGGCTTTGCCCATAACCGCCGCGTGCTGGTCGCGGGCTACCACGGCACCGGCAAATCCACCCACATCGAGCAGGTCGCCTCGCGGCTGAACTGGCCGTGCGTGCGCGTCAACCTCGACAGCCACATCAGCCGGATCGACCTCGTCGGCAAGGATGCGATCGTGCTGAAAGAGGGTCAGCAGGTCACGGAATTTCGCGACGGCATTCTGCCCTGGGCGTTGCAGCGCAATGTCGCGCTTTGCTTCGACGAATATGACGCCGGCCGGCCCGACGTGATGTTCGTGATCCAGCGCGTGCTCGAAGTCTCGGGCAAGCTCACGCTGCTCGACCAGAACAAGGTGATCCGCGCGCACCCGGCTTTTCGTCTGTTCGCGACCGCGAATACCGTCGGCCTCGGCGACACCACCGGCCTCTACCACGGCACCCAGCAGATCAATCAGGGGCAGATGGACCGCTGGTCGATCGTGACCACCCTCAACTATCTGTCGCACGACAAGGAAGTGGACATCGTCTGCGCCAAGGCGCGGCAATACCGCACGCCCGAAGGCCGCGACATCGCCTCGAAGATGGTGCGCGTCGCGGATCTGACCCGCTCGGCCTTCATCAACGGCGATATCTCGACCGTGATGAGCCCGCGCACGGTGATCACCTGGGCGGAGAACGCCGAGATTTTCGGCGACATCGGCTTCGCCTTCCGGCTGACTTTCGTCAACAAATGTGACGAACTCGAGCGGCCGATCGTGGCGGAATTCTACCAGCGCTGTTTCGGCCGCGACTTGCCCGAGTCGACGGTGAATGTGGCGCTGAGCTGAAATGTCGATCTCGAATACCACGAAAAACAAAAGCGCCGAGCCGCCTGCCGAACCCTTCAAGCGGGCGGTCGCCGCTTGCCTGCGCGCGATCGCGGGCAAGCCCGAGCTCGAGGTCGGCTTCGCCGCCGAGAAGCCCATCGTCTCGCAAACCCGGGTCCGCCTGCCGGAGCCGCCGCGCCGGATGAGCAAGGGGGACGCCGCGATCCTGCGCGGCCACGCCGATTCGATGGCGCTCCGACTCGCCTGCCACAACCCCGCGATCCATCGCCGCCTGCTGCCCGAAGGCGAAACCGCCAAGGCCATCTTTGAAGCGGTGGAGCAGGCGCGCGTCGAGGCGATCGGCGCTCGCCGCATGAACGGCGTCGCCTCGAACCTGTCGGCGATGCTGGAGGACCGTTATCACCGCGGCAATTACGCCGAGATCAGCGATCGCGCCGATGCGCCGATCG
>JBGPVT010000039.1:0-12080 GCA_041491825.1 Xanthobacteraceae bacterium
TCCACGTCCTGCACCACCCGCACCTCGCGAATATCGATGCCGACGGCGGCGAGCACGTCGGCGATATAGCCGATGTTCTTGTCCTTGGTGCGGCCGGACAAAATCTCGTCGCCAATCACCAAGACCGCGGCGGTGATGATTTCGTTCGCGGCATCGTTCTTCATCGCATCCGGCTCCGACTGGTTCGCGTGCCCCGCGAAGTATAGTTCCGCGGGCTCGCGGCCGTTTCGTCGACAGGAGAGATATATTGACTTGCGCGGACGCGCGCTATCGCCCAAATCTTAGGCACCATTGCCCGTTTTCGGCGGCCTGCCCGTGAAATAGAGCCCGCCTTTGGTTGGCACGCTCTTTGTAGCTAGACTTTCCCGTACGGGGAGTTGGAGTAACCCATGACGGCCGCGTTCGACGAGATGCGCGCGCCGGACGGCTCGGTCCGCCCGGCCTATGCCAGGCTCGCGGAATGGCTCGGCCGCGTGCCGCCCGATGTCCTCGCCTATCGCCGGCGCGAGGCAGAATTCATCTTTCGCCGCATGGGCATCACCTTCGCGGTCTACGGCGAGGCCGAGGCGACCGAGCGGCTGATCCCCTTCGACATCATCCCGCGCATTCTCACCGCCGCCGAATGGGCGCGGCTCGCCAAGGGACTGGAGCAACGCGTCAAGGCGCTGAACGCTTATCTCAGTGACATCTATTCCAAGCGTGAAATCCTGCGCGCCGAAATCGTCCCCGAAGACCTCGTCTTCCGCAATCCGGCCTTTCGTCCGGAGATGAACGGAAAGCCGGTGCCGCACAATATCTACGTGCAGATCGCGGGCATCGACGTCGTTCGCACCGAGGCCGACACTTTCTACGTGCTGGAAGACAATACCCGCGTTCCCTCCGGCGTCTCCTACATGCTCGAGAACCGCGAGATCATGCTGCGGCTGTTTCCGGAATTGTTCTCCGGCCATCCCGTCGCGCCGGTCGAGAACTACACCGACGATCTGCTCGCGACCTTGAAGTCCGTCGCGCCCGCTTCCGCCCCCGGCGATCCGACCGTCGTGCTGTTGACGCCCGGCATCTACAACTCCGCCTATTTCGAGCATTCGTTTTTGGCCGACAAACTCGGCGTCGAGCTCGTGGAAGGCCGCGACCTCCTGGTGAAGAGCAACGTCGTCTACATGCGCACGACCGAAGGGCCGAAGCGCGTCGACGTGATCTACCGCCGCGTCGACGACGACTTCCTCGATCCCTTGACGTTCCGTCCCGATTCCATGCTCGGCGTGCCGGGGCTGATGACCGCCTATCACGCCGGCAACGTCACGCTTGCCAACGCCGTCGGCACCGGAGCCGCCGACGACAAGGCGGTCTACAGCTACATGCCCGAGATCGTGAAATTCTATCTCGGCGAGGAACCGCTCTTGCGGAACGTGCCGACCTGGCGCTGCCGCGAGGAAGCGCACCTGAAAGAAGTGCTCGATCGCTTGCCCGAGCTCGTGGTGAAGGAGACCCATGGCTCCGGCGGCTACGGCATGCTCGTGGGCCCCATGGCCGACAAGAAGACGATCGAGACTTTTCGCGCAAAGCTCAAGCACTCGCCCGCGGACTTCATCGCCCAGCCGACGCTGGCCCTTTCCACCTGCCCGACCTTCGTCGAGGAAGGTATAGCGCCGCGCCACGTGGATCTCCGCCCATTCGTGCTCTGCGGCCGCGACCGCGTCCGTATCGTGCCCGGCGGCCTCACCCGCGTCGCCCTGAAAAAAGGCTCGCTCATCGTCAATTCGAGCCAGGGCGGCGGCACCAAGGACACCTGGGTGTTGGACAGATGAGCGATCAGTCCATCCATGGTCATCCTTCGAGGCCGGCTTTCAGCCGGCACCTCAGGATGACGATCCAGAGAAAGCCGCGTCATCCTGAGGTGCGAGGCCGCCATAAGCGGCCGAGCCTCGAAGGATGGCGGCGGGTGCCATAACGATGCTCTCCCGCACCGCCTCCAATCTCTACTGGCTGTCGCGCAACATGGAGCGCGCGGAGTGTCTCGCGCGCATTCTCGACGCCACGAGCCGCCTCACTTCCCTGCCGCAAGCCGAGGGCGAGACGACGAACGAGTGGGATTCGGCGATCGCGACCGCCGCCTGCGCGCAATCGTTCAAGGTCAATTACGAAGAGGCGAACGAGCAGACCGTCACCGAGTTTCTCGCCTTCTCGCCCTACAATCCCGCCTCGATCCGCAACTGCTTGGAAACCGCCCGCCAGAACGCCCGCGCCGTCCGCACCGCGCTCACGGTCGAGATGTGGGACGCGATCAACGGCGCCTGGCACGAGCTGAAAAAATTCGACGGCAAGCGCCTCTCGCACGACGATTTCACGCGCTTCCTCGCTTTCGTGAAGCAGGCCTCGCTTGCCTATGACGGCTCCGCCTACCGGACGATGTTGCGAAACGACGCCTATTGGTTCTCGCGGCTCGGAATTCTGATCGAGCGCGCCGACGCCACGGCGCGCATTCTCGATGTCAAATATCACGTGCTCTTGCCCGACAAGGAGCGCGTCGGCGGACCGCTGGATTATTTCCAATGGGCCTCGATCCTGCGCTCGGTTTCCGCGCTCACCAGTTATTACTGGGTCTATCAGGAAAGCGTGAAGCCCTGGCTCGTCGCCGATCTCCTGATCCTGAACCGGCAGATGCCGCGCTCGCTGGCGAGCTGCTACGAAAATCTCAGCCGCTATCTCGACGATCTCGCGCAATTCTACGGCCGGCAGGGAAATTCGCAGCGCCTCGCGCGCGCGATGCTGACGAAGCTTTCGAACGCGACGATGGACGACATCTTCCAGGCTGGCCTGCACGAATTCATCGGCAACTTCATCGCCGACAACAACCGCCTCGGCGCCGCCATCGCCGAGCAGTATCTGACGTAATCATATGCGCATCCGCATTTTCCACGAGACGGTCTATCGCTACGACACGCCGGCGAAGTCGGCGATCGAGATCCTGCGGCTGACGCCGCGCAACCACGACGGTCAATACATCGTGCGCTGGCGTCTCGAATTGAACGTCGATTGCCGCCTCGATCCGTTCGAGGACGCCTTCGGCAACCTCGCCCATTCCTTCACCGTCGACGGTCCGCTTTCGGAACTCGTCATTCGCGTTGAAGGCGAGGTCGAGACGCAGGACACGGCGGGAATCATCAACGGCACGATGGAACGCTTTCCGCCCTCATTGTATCTCCGCGAGACGCCGCTGACCGTGCCTGATGCCGCGATCGCCGCCTTCGCAGAGGAAACAATGAGCGGCGCCAACGACGATCCGCTCACCGCCCTGCACGCGCTCACCGCGCGCATCTATGACGAGTTCGTCTTCGACCCCGATCCCACGCAGCCGGCAACGTCCGCCGCCGAATCCTTCGCGCTCAAGCGCGGCGTCTGCCAGGACTACGCGCAGATCTTCATCGCCGCCGCGCGCCATCTCGGAATTCCCGCCCGTTATGTTTCCGGCTACTTCCTGCGGATCGACGGCGTCACCGCGCAGGAGGCCGGACACGCCTGGGCCGAGGCGCATTTGCCGGCGCTCGGCTGGATCGCCTTCGATCCGGCGAACGGCATTTCCGCGACCGCCGCCCATGTGCGGGTCGCGATCGGCCTCGACTCGCTTGCCGCCGCACCCGTGCGCGGCACTCGCACCGGCGGCGAGGGCGAGAAGCTCTCAGTTGCGGTTCATGTCGACCAGGCCGGGCGGCAGGCGCAGAATTAAGCTTATCGCAAGCACTCACCCTCCCCCTCACCCGAAAGGCTTCGCTCCCTCAGGTCGCGAACCCTTTCCTCCCTCTCCCCCTCCCGCTTACGGGAGGGGGAGAGGGAAAAGGGACGGCGAGCCGCGCGAGCCGTCCCGAGGGTGAGGGGGTGGGCGCGACGCTGCTCTTATGAAGCCGTTGGCGCGTGCCTTACGCGCTCGCTATAAACGCGCGGCCAGGGAGCTACTCGATGACCTATTGCTGCGGCATTCTCGTCCGCGAGGGCCTCGTGATGATCGGGGACACCCGCACCAATGCGGGCCTCGACAACGTCTCGACCTTCCGCAAGCTCCACATCTTCGAGGATCCGGGCAAGAGCATCATGGCGCTCGCTAGCGCCGGGAATCTCTCGCTGTCGCAGACCGTGCTCAGCATCCTCAACGAAGGCATCGAGAACCCGGAGACCGGCGAGCGCGAGCGGCTGACCAATGCGCCCACCTTGTTCCAGGCGGCGCAACGCATCGGCCGCGCGCTCCGCATGGTCCACAACATGGAAGGCGGCGCGCTCGAACAGGCCGACGTGAAGTTCGACGTCGCGTTTCTCTTCGGCGGCCAGATCGCCGGCCGCCGGCTGCGCCTCTTTATGATCTACGCCGCCGGCAATTTCATCGAATGCACCGTCGACACGCCCTATTTGCAGATCGGCGAGCACAAATACGGCAAGCCCATTCTCGACCGCGCGGTGAAGTACGACACCGATCTTTACGACGCGCTCAAGATCGGGCTGATCTCGATGGATTCGACCATGCGCTCGAACCTCGCGGTGGGCCTGCCCATCGATCTCGCCATCATCCCGCGCGACGCACTCAAGGCCACGCTGAGCTACCGCATCGAACCGGGCGAGCCCTACTTCACCGATTTGCGCGAGCGTTGGTCGTCGGCGTTGCGCGCCGCGCATATGGCGATCCCGCGCCCGCCTTATGCCAACAGCGGCAAGAAATAACGCGCTAATCCGTCTTTAAAAAAACGAACCGGGAGGAAGCTCATGGCTGAAGCGCAGAAAATCGCCGTCGTCACCGGCGCCGGCACCGGCATCGGCAAGGCCGCGGCGATCGCGCTCGCGAAAGCGGGCTACGCCGTGGCGCTCGCCGGCCGCCGCAAGGAGCCGCTCGACGAGACCGCGAAGGAGGCGAAGGGGAAGACGCTCGTGGTGCCGACCAATGTCGGCGACCCGGCCTCGGTGAAGGCGCTGTTCGCGATAGTAAAGGATCACTTCGACCGCCTCGATCTCCTGTTCAACAACGCCGGCATGGGCGCGCCGCCGGTGCCGCTGGAGGAATTGACCTACGAACAATGGAGCGCGGTCGTCGCCGCGAACCTCACCGGCCCGTTTCTCTGCACGCAGGAAGCGTTCAAAATCATGAAGGCGCAGAAGCCGCGCGGCGGCCGCATCATCAACAACGGCTCGATCTCGGCGCACGCGCCGCGGCCGTTCTCCTCGCCCTACACCTCGACCAAGCACGCGATCACGGGGCTCACCAAATCCGCCGCCCTCGACGGCCGCGCCTACGACATCGCCTGCGGCCAGATCGACATCGGCAATGCCGCCACCCCCATGACCGAGCGCATGAAGACGGGCGTCTTGCAGCCGAGCGGCGAAATGCGGCCGGAACCCCGCATGGACGTCGAGGACGTGGCCAAGGCCGTCGTGCACATGGCGAGCTTGCCGCTCGACTCGAACGTATTGTTCATGACGATCATGGCGACGAAGATGCCCTTCGTCGGGCGCGGATAACGCCATCCTTCGAGGCTCGCTCGCTTAGGCTCGCTCGCACCTCAGGATGACGAGTGAGATAGCCGTCACCCTGAGGTGCGAGGCCGTAAGACGGCCGAGCCTCGAAGGGTGACGCGCCATTAAAGCGCTGCCGCGGCGGCCGAAAGCTCGCCGCGCAATTTCCCCACCGCCTCCAACACCGCCGGGTCGTTGCGTCGGCGCGGCTGCGGCTTTTCCACCTCCACCGTCATGCCGACGCTCGCCGGCTCGCCCACCAACGCGACGACGCGATCGGCGAGATACGCCGCCTCCTCGATGTCGTGGGTGACGAAGAGAACCGTCTTCTTCGTTTTGGCGCGGATGCGGATCAACTCGTCCTGCAAGCCCTCGCGCGTGATCGCATCGAGGGCGGAAAACGGCTCGTCCATCAGCAGGATTTCCGGATCGACCGCGAGCGCGCGCGCAAGCGACACGCGCTGACGCTGGCCGCCCGACAACTCGTGCGGATAGCGCGCGGCATAGGCCAAAAGCCCCACCAGCGAAAGCGCCTCTTCGATATGCCGCTTCCGCTCGGCTTTCGATACGCCGCCATGTTCGAGCCCGAAGCCGACATTGTCGAATACCCGCCGCCACGGCAAGAGCCGCGCGTCCTGAAACACGAGCGCGACCGGCAAGTGCCCGCGCGTCGGTTGCGCGCGCAGGATCACCTTGCCCTTGTCGGGCTGCAGAAGACCGGCAACCACGCGCAACAGCGTCGACTTGCCGACGCCGGAGGGACCGACGATGGCGACGAATTCCCCGCGCCGGGCGGCGAGCGAAAGGTCGCGCAGCACTTCGGTGTTGCGGCCGTCGCGCTGAAACGAGAGCCCGACATGATCGAGCTCGATCACTGCTTCCATTTCAGCAGCCAATTTTGCGCGGCGACGAAGCCGGTGTCGATCAAGCCGTAGAGCGCCGCCATCGTCGCCATGTAGACCACGACGATGTCGCTCGCGAGCAGGTTCGAGGCCTGCATCATGCGGTTGCCGAGGCCGAACACGCCGAAGAGTTCCGCCGCCACCACCGCCATCCAGGCCTGGCCGATGGCGGTGCGGAGGCCCGCGAGAATGCCGGGCGCCGCCGCCGGCAGGATGACTTTCGTGAGCTTCTGGTCGGCGCGGCGGAAGCCGAAGGCGTCGGCAACCTCGACGAGATCGCGGTCGACCGCGCGCACGGCGGAGAGCGTCGCGAAGTAGGAAATCCAGAAAACGCCGATCGAGATGATGAAGACCGCGGCCGAAGGCTCGATGCCGAACCACAGGATCGCGAACGGAATCCAGGCAATTCCCGGAATCGGCCGCAGCATGCGCACGATCCACGACAGCGCCGCCTCTAGGCCGCGCCAGAGACCCGTCGCGACGCCGAAAGCGACGCCGAGCCCGCAGCCGAACACGAGGCCCACGGTATAGTGGCTGAGGCTGGCGCTCAGCGCCGAGAACCATATGCCGGAAGCGAGTTCGCGATAGAACGCCGCCGGCAAGGCGCTCGGCGGCGGCAGCGTGTCGGCGGAAATCAGTCCGAGCCGCGGGAACGCCTCCCACAGCGCGAGGAAGGCCGCGAAGCCGAGCGCGGCGAGCGCGATCTCGCGGCCGCGCTTCATGTTCAGTTGCCTGCGAGAGCGCGCTCGTAAACGTCGACCGCGAACAGCCCGTCCAGCGGCTCTGCCTTGGCGAGCGCGCCGAGCTTCACCTGATAGTCCTGCAGCTTCGCCGTCGGCTCGATGATGCGGCGCGGGTCGGAAGTGAAGTGCGTCTGCGGCGATTTCAGCGCGGCGAGGATAACGTCGTTCGGCACGAGCCCCTTGCCGAGCGCGGCGCCGACATGGGGGGCCGCGCGCGCGGGATCGGTTTCCAGGAGTTTGGTCGCGCGGATCACGAGCCGCACGAGGTCCTCGACCGCCTTCGGATTCTTGTCGGCGAAGGCGCCCGAGACCGCGACCACGACGCCGGGGAAATTCGGGAACATGTCGGCGCCGGTGGCGGCGAGTTTGATGTTCGGATTCTGCCGCTGCGCGATGGTGAGCGCGGGCTCGCGGATGTTGCCGCCTTCGACCGCGCCGGTGAGGATCGCGCGTTGCGTCGCGTCGATCCCCATCTCGATAATGTCGACGTCGGCGCGATCGACTTTCAGTTTCTCCCACAGCCAGTATTGCAGCGTGGCGTTGGGGCCGGAGCCGATCGGCTGCGTCGCGAGCTTGGCGGGCTTGCCGTTCTTCTCGCGGAACGCCTTGAAGCCGGCGGCGGTGCCCTTGCCGCCGTTGAAAAACGGCGCCAGTGCGGGACCGGCGGCTACCCCCATCTCCTCCACCACCGTTGCCGCGACGACGCGAATGTCCTGCCCTTTCGCGCGCGCGACAAGCAACGGCGCGAGCCCCGCGACATAGACATCGAGCGTGCCGGAGGCGAGCGCCTGGATCATGTTGGGGCCCGATTCAAAGCTCGCGAACTTGATGTCGAGGCCCTTCTCCTTGGTCCAGCCCTCGCCTTCCGCAACGAAAACTTGTGCGACGCCCATGACGGGGATGTAGCCGAGGCGGATCGGCGTCGCGGTTTGGGCTTCGGCAGCATTCAGCGCCGCGAGCGCGAAAGCGGCGGCAAGGCCAAGCGCGCGGAAGAAGCCGAACATGAATCACCTCTGAATTTCGAACGCGAAGCCATGCCGGCCCGCGAGGCGGCGACGCTTATCCCGCTCCCCCGGGTTTTGCAATCAGTTTGGGTAAATATCGCCAATTCACGAACGATGGCCGTGTTATGCGCGCGCCGTTTCCTTTATAGTGCGCCGATGTTCATCGGCCATCACGGTGTCGCCTTCGCCGCCAAGGCGGCCGCCCCGCGTGCTTCGCTCGGCGTCTTCTTCCTTGCCACCATGTGGCTCGACCTTGTCTGGCCCGTGCTCGTGCTCGGCCATATCGAGATCGTGCGCATCGTGCCGGGGTTGATGCGGATGTCGCCCTTCGACTTCGTGTTCTATCCCTATTCGCACAGCCTCTTGGCTGCGATCGTTTGGGCGCTCGTCTTCAACGTCGTCTACGGCTACGTCACGCGCGACTGGCAGGTCGGCGCGCTCGCGGGCCTCGTCGTGCTCAGCCACTGGTTCCTCGACGTGCTCGTGCACCGGCCGGACCTGCCGCTGTTTCCCGGCAGCGGAAAATTCGGGCTTGGGCTGTGGAATTCGATGGCGGGAACGCTCGCGCTCGAATTCCTGTTCTTCGGCCTCGGTCTTTTTCTCTATTTCCGCGCCACGCGCGCCAAGGACTGGATCGGCGCCTGGGGCCTGTACGGTTTGGCCGCGTTTCTCGTGTTGCTGTATCTCTCGACGCTCGTCTCGCCGCCACCGCCGAACCCGCAAGTGCTCGCCTGGGGCGGGATCGCGACGGTGATTATGGTCGTGTGGGCGTGGTGGGTCGATCGCCACCGCGAGGCGAAGGTCGCGGCGCCTCTCGTCAAGAAAGCTTCTTGACTTCGATCTTCGCGCCCGCGCGCACCGACTTCAGCGCCTTCACGTCACCCAGCGCCTTCGCCCAGATGTTGCAGGGCGAGGCGAGCCGCGTCTCATCGCCCTGCGAGATCGGCGTCCGCCCGAAGCCGATGGCGATGGCGTGGCCGTCGGGCCAATAGGCGATCTCGCCCGGCGTGACGACGGCTTTGGCGTCCTTCTCGCGCGCGGTCTTCACGGGAATTTCGAAATAGACCTCCTCGCCCCAAATCATGGCTTGCGCGCTGATCGGCAGCTTCGCCGCGATCGCCTTCGCCGTCGGCGTGTCGAGCAATTCGGCGTCGAGCAAAACGTCGCCCATTTCAAAACGGATGCGCATGGACCACCTTTCGTTCAAGCTTTAGCTCCTGCTTTTAGATTCAGGGCGGAATATACGACGCCCATGATTACGCTGTAGGCGAGCAGCATCAACAGCGAGAAAAAGGCGGGCAGCACTCCAAGTCCCGCCTGAGCGGCGAACAAGCCACGGCCGAGCCACGGAAAGAACAGAAGGCCCATGAGGATCCATCCAAGTACGCCGAACACAAAACCCTTCGTGGCCCCGTTTCGGCCCGGCAGCAGGCCATAGGTGCGGCCAAACAGAAATCCGAGCACGACCGCGCCGTTTAGAAATGACAATACCCATGGAATTGCGGGATGTACCGAGCCGCCGACCCAGTGGCTCAGCACCCGCTGCAAGTCTTCGTAGGGTTGAAACGATGGAAGCAAACCAAACCAGGATTTCAGGAACATAAGAACGGAGTGAGCCGCACTTCCGCACAAACCTGCGGCCAATGATTTCCAAATTCTGTTAGCGTCCACCTTATGACTGTACAGCCATGGCCGGTCGGCCTGAAGGCGAGGTTGAGAGCGGCGTATGGCTTCGATTGGCAAACTGGTTGAACGCCTCCAGCGCGTGGCTCGCATACATCACCGAAGGGCCGGCCCCCATATAGATTGCCATGCCGAGCGTCTCCATCACCTCCTGTTGCGAGGCGCCTTGCTCGCAAGCGGCCTTGGCATGAAATGCGATGCAGTCGTCGCACCTGATCGCGACCGCAATGCCGAGCGCAATGAGCTCTTTGGTCTTTGCGTCCAGCACCTTGGTCGCCGCCGCTGCCTGGGCGATGCCGGAGAAGGCCTTCATCACCTCGGGCGCACCGCCCCGCAGGTTCCTGATCTGCGCGGTCAGCTCTTTGGTCATCTCCTGCCAGTTCTTCATGGCTCCGACTCCGCTCAGCACTTGTGCGTAAGAAACCAGGATATAAGTACCTTCTTGCTCGATCCTCGACTTTGACCAGGATCAATGACCGGCAACTCGGCATCGAGCGAAACGCGCCTATTTCAAAACGGATACGCGTAAAATATCCGCGAGCGAGTGTCTTGCCAGCAACAAATTGCCATGGAGAATGCTCCCGCAAGCCGCAATTCTCGTGACACCGGGAGAAACTCATGGCGAAGGCGAAGAAAAAAGCCGCGACGCGAAAAGCCCGCGCCAAGAAGGCGGCCGGCCTGCATGCCAAGAGCTTCCCGAACGAAAGTGCTGCCTATCGGAAAAAGCGCGACGCGCTGTTGAAGGCCGAGATGGGCCTGCGCCGCGAGATCGAAAAAGTCGCGGCGCTCCGCCGAAAATTGCCGGCGGGCGGGAGGGTGCCCGAAGATTACCTGTTCGAGGAGATCGCGCCCGGCGGCGGTACGCGCCGTGTGAAGCTTTCCGAATTGTTCGGCGACAAGGACACGCTCATCGTTTACGGCTTCATGTACGGCCCGGCGATGAAAGATGCCTGCCCGAGCTGCTCTTCCATCATCGATGCGCTCGACCTGGAGAGCAAACATATCAGCCAGCGCACAAGCCTCGTCGCCGTCGCAAAATCGCCGGCCGAGCGCGTCGAAACTCTCCGGCGCGAGCGTGGCTGGAATGGCATCCGCTTTCTGTCGTCAGCGAACAACAGTTTCAATCGCGACTACTTCACCGAGGACGAGAACGGGAATCAGCGGCCGATCCTGAACGTCTTCGTCCGCAAGAACGGGACGATCCGTCATTTTTATGCGACGGAGCTGGCGTTCGTTCCGGCGGAAAAGGGCCAGCACGCGCGCCACGTCGACATGATCTGGCCGCTGTGGAACGCGCTCGATTACACGCCCGAAGGGCGCGGAGACTGGCATCCGAAACTGAGCTACGGCGCGTAATGCTCGTCAGTTCAGATAAAACTCGCCGTTCACCGCCCGAAAATCCGATGGCTTGATCAGCCGCGCGTGCGCGACCGTCACCGAATGCAGCGGCCCTTCGAGCTCGCGCCGCCAGAAATCGAGAAACCGCAAGAGCTGCGGAAAGCGCGGAAACAGATCGTAATCCTGCCAGACATAGGTTTGCAGCAGTCGCGGATGGTCCGGCAAGCGGTAGAGAATTTTCGCCGTGGTGAGCCCGTAGCCCTCAAGCTGCTTGCGGAAGTCCTCAGAGATCATCCGACCCTCCGAATCTTCACGCCCTATACTGTGCGCCCAACTCCTGAGCGCAAGCTTAAATCTTGAATTTGTTGTTTGCTTCCAAGGCATTAGCAGCGAACGGAAGACTCTGCTGACAGCCGCTCGCAGAGCGCCCGCGCCCGCGTTTACCGTATTCGAAAAAATTCAATTTCATCAGTGACTTGCGCCGTCTTGTCACTCGCGAACAATGAGTGCTAAGAAATTTTCATCAACCCCTTGAAGGCGGCGGGCAACAAACTATCTGCCCGCTGGGGTGCGGAAGCCCCGCGCGCCTTTTCAAAACGTTCGAAGAATCAGAGACTTGGAGGATCTCCAATGAAATTTCGGCCATTACACGACCGCGTCGTGGTCCGCCGCATCCTGGCGGACGAGAAGACCGCGGGCGGCATCATCATTCCGGATACCGCGAAGGAGAAGCCGCAGGAAGGCGAAGTGATCGCCGTCGGCCCCGGCGGCCGCGACGAGAACGGCAAGCTGACCCCGATCGACGTCAAGAAGGGCGACCGCGTCTTGTTCGGCAAGTGGTCCGGCACCGAAGTGAAGATCGACGGTGAGGAACTCCTGATCATGAAGGAGTCCGACATCATGGGCGTCATCGA
>JBGPVT010000040.1:0-12051 GCA_041491825.1 Xanthobacteraceae bacterium
AGTCTCGCCATGGGCGAGCGAAGCCGCCATCAGCGCGGTGTGCGTGGCGCCGACCGAGACCTTGGGAAAGGTGATGCGCGCGCCCTTCAATCCGCGCGGCGCGCGCGCGAGCACGTAACCCTGCTCGATGTCGATCTCGGCACCGAGCGCGCGCAACACGTCGAGATGAAAGTCCACGGGCCGCGTGCCGATGGCGCAGCCTCCCGGCATCGAGACCTTCGCCTCGCCCATGCGCGCGACGAGAGGACCGATCACCCAGAAGCTCGCGCGCATTTTCGAAACGAGATGATAGGGCGCCGTCGTGTCGACGATATTTTTCGCGGAAAGCTGCAGGGTTTGGCCGGCGTGCTCGTTGTCGCCGACGCGCTTGCCGCTCACCATGATGTCGACGCCGTGATTGCCGAGAATGTGCTGTAGAAGCGCGACGTCGGCGAGGCGGGGTACGTTGTCGAGGACGAGTGTTTCCTCGGAGAGGAGGCTCGCGATCATCAAGGGCAGCGCCGCGTTTTTCGCGCCGGAGATCGGAATCGATCCCTTCAGCTTCCGTCCGCCCACAACCCGAATACGGTCCATCGATTCCCCTCGCGCGAAGCGCGGCCCTCGCTACGCTTTCTTTAACCGGCAAGCCAGGACGAAATAAAGGCGCGAAACCTCATGACGGCTTTGAATCTTCGTCTGCTGGAACCCGCGCACCGGGCCCGCCCGCGCGCGTTTCTTCGCCGCGGTTGCGGGTCTGCGTTTTGCGGCGCTTGAGATTCTCGCGGAGCGCCTTCGCAAGCCGCTCGTTGCGAGCGCGATCTTTGCCACCCGACGTCTTCGCGGCGTCTTCCTCGCCCATCGGCTAGCGGTAATCCCGCTTGCGGGTGGCCGCAAGCCGCATTCCGGCTTGCGGGTCTTTGGTCCGCATGGCACTTACAGCGGGTGGAAGGCCCCGCGCGTTGGCGGCGGCTCGTTCAATCTCCGGCTCGCTGGCGTAGCTCAGTGGTAGAGCACTCCCTTGGTAAGGGAGAGGTCGTGTGTTCAATCCACACCGCCAGCACCATCTTCAATATACGAAAGTTTTGTGTGAATTATGCGACACCTGCATCCCAATTTTGTCGTCTGCGCCCGCTAAGAGGTTTCTTCCGGTTCTTGCAGCGATCAAACCCCAGCCAGCGAGGAACACGTCCATGCGCGCCTTCCGATTCATCCTTGCGACCATCGCCGTCGTCGCGCTCGCCCACATCTCGGGCGGAGCGATGGCACAGGCCGTCAAGCAGGTTCAACTCACCGAAAAGCAGATCCAAAATTTCATCGCCTCGCAGAAGGAGATAGGGGCGCTGATGCAGAAGATGCAGGGCGACAAGCCCGATCCGAAGCTCGAGGCCCAGCTCGAAGCCGTTGCCAAAAAATACGGCTTCGCGAACGCGGGCGAATACAATGCCGTATCCGAAAACATCGGGCTGCTCATGTCCTGCATCGATCCGAAAACCAAGGCCTTCAGCGAGCCGCAGGTCGCCCTTCAAAAGCAGATCGACGCCCTCAAGGCCGACAAAACGATTCCGGAACCGCAGAAAAAGGAAATGCTGGCGGACCTCGCCGAGCAGCTGAAGACGGCGGAGTCGATCAAATTCCCGAGCAATATCGAGCTGGTGAAGAAGTATTACGACAAGATCGATAGCGCAGCGTAATAAGATCGAAGTGCAGCCAAAGCGGCCGGTTTTTATCGGCCGCTTTTTTGTTTGCATCGCAAAAGCCACGAAGCTCGCAGCTTCGTGATTTTTCCGTGAAGCGCGATCACCGAACCGTCATAGCCTTTGTTCGAGAAGTGAAACTCCAGGATCGTGGAAGCCGCCTAGGATGATGCCGTCCGCGCGAAGCGGACGTTTTGGCCGGCGCCGAGGCGCACGGTCCTCACCGACAGGGGCACAGCATGAAACTCGTTGCAATTCTCGTTTCGGCCGCACTCATTGGCTCGGCTTCCTACGCGCTCGCCGCCGATTCCAGGAGCACGTTCGAGGCTCGGGAACTCCAGCTCGCCCAGACGAGCAAGATGGACGACAAGAGCAAGATGGATGACAAGAGCAAAATGGATGACAAAGGGAAAATGGATGACAAGAGCAAGATGGATGACAAGAGCAAAATGGATGACAAGAGCAAAATGAATAAGAACTAAATCCCGCCCGCGGACCATATCGCGCCGTTCGACGAGCGGCCGGCAAAATAGCCGGCCGCTTTTTTCGTAGACGGGCGTTCAGCGCGACTTCAACAGGTCGCGAATTTCCGCGAGCAGCACTTCTTGTTTCGAGGGCGGCGCGGGCTCGGCGCCCTTCGCCGCTTCCCTCTGCTTCCAATCGTTGACCCCCTTCACGACGAAGAATAGCGCGCCCGGCACCGAGCGGGCTTGACCCTGCATTGTCGGGACAATCCCTCCGAAACGAAAGGCCGCAGCGAGCGGCCACCCCCTGCCGAGCGGAAAATAGGCGACGAAAAGCGTCGCTGCTCCAGCATGGACAAGGCGGGCCTGCTATGGTCCCTTTCCGCGGACCGCCGCCTGAAAGCGCTAGGGTACTGGTGTAAAAATGTTGCAAGGCTGGGCCGTCGTCGGCATCGCGCTCGCCTATATCGGCTTCCTGTTCGCCGTTGCGAGCTATGGCGATCGCGCGCGTCCCGAAGCCGGCCAAAGCCGCAGCCGCCCGCTGATCTATCCGTTGTCGCTCGCCGTCTACTGCACGTCGTGGACCTTCTTCGGTTCGGTGGGGCTTGCCTCCAAACAAGGATTCGATTTTCTCACGATCTATCTCGGGCCGGTGCTGATGATCGGCCTCGGCTATCCGCTGATCCTGAAGATCGTACGGCTCGCGAAAGCGCAGAACATCACCTCGATCGCCGACTTCATTGCCGCGCGCTACGGCAAAAGCCAGGCCGTCGCGGTGATGGTCACGATCGTCGCCGTCATCGGCGCGGTTCCCTATATCGCGCTGCAGCTGAAGGCGGTTTCGGCGTCGTTGATCACGATTCTCGGCCACGACCACATCGCGCTCGCCGAGTTCGCGAGTGAAGTCCCCTTGGTCGGCGACCTCGCTTTTCTCGTCGCCGTGACGATGGCCGTATTCGCCGTCCTGTTCGGCACCCGCTATATCGACGCGACCGAGCATCAGGAAGGTTTGATGCTCGCGATCGCGACCGAATCCCTCATCAAGCTCGTCGCGTTTCTCGTCGTCGGCATCTACATCACCTTCTTTCTGTTCAGCGGGCCGCACGATCTTTGGGTCAAGGCCGCGAGCCGCGGCGGGGTGCTTTCGATCTTCACGACCGGAATCGATCCCGCAAACTGGATCACGATGACGGTCTTGTCGTCGATCTGTTTTCTTCTCCTGCCGCGGCAATTCCACGTGGCCGTCGTCGAAAACAACGGCGAGGGCGAACTGCGACGCGCGAGCTGGCTGTTCCCGCTCTATCTCTTCCTCATCAATCTGTTCGTGGTGCCGATCGCGGTCGCCGGCCTTTATCTTTTCCCCCGCGGCGCGGTCGACAGCGACATGTTCGTGCTGGCGCTTCCCTTGAGCGCGAAGGCGGATGCGCTGGCGCTCTTCGCCTTCATCGGAGGACTGTCGGCCGCGACCGCGATGGTCATCGTCGAGAGCGTCGCGGTCGCGATCATGGTCTCGAACGACATCATCGTGCCGCTCGCCTTGCGATTCCGCGGTCCGGGATCGGGTGCGCGCGCGGACATGGGCGCGATGCTGCTCACGGCGCGCCGTTTTTGCATCTTCGGGGTCTTGCTGCTTGCCTATCTTTATTACCACCTCGCGGGCGAAGGGCAGCTCGCCCAAATCGGTCTCCTTTCCTTCGCGGCGGTGGCGCAGTTCGGCCCGGCCTTCTTCGGAGGCCTGTTCTGGCGGCAAGCGACCGCGCGCGGGGCGCTCACGGGGTTGGCGATCGGCGCCGCGGTCTGGGCCTTTACGCTGCTCCTCCCCAGCTTCGTGGCGTCGGGTCTTTTGGATCGCACGATCCTCGATTTCGGCCTTTTCGGCATCGAGGCCTTGAAGCCGCAAGCGCTGTTCGGCTTCGAGGCGGCACCCCTCACCCACGGCGTGTTCTGGAGCCTCGGCCTCAATAGCCTCGCCTTCATCGCGGTTTCGCTGCTGACATCCGCGACGCCGATCGAGCGCCTGCAGGCGAGCATTTTCGTGCGATCGGAAGGCACTTCCATCGCGCCGGCCTTCCGGTTGTGGCAGTCCTCGGTCGCGGTCGAGGAACTGATTTCGGCGGTCGCGCGCTATCTCGGCGAGGAGCGGACGCGGCGGTCGTTCGAGAATTTCGCGCAATCGCGCGGAATTCCGCTCGAACCGCAGCGCGAGGCCGACGCGCATGTGCTCCGCTTCGCGGAGCATTTGCTCGCCTCCGCGATCGGGGCGGCGTCGTCGCGGCTCGTGATTTCGCTCTTGCTGCGCAAGCAGAACGTTTCCAACAAGGCGGCGCTCAGGCTCCTCGACGAGGCTTCCGCCGCGATCCAATACAACCGCGAAATTCTGCAGACCGCGCTCGACCACGTCCGGCAAGGCATCGCGGTGTTCGACAAAGACCTGCAACTGGTGTGCTGGAACCGCCATTTCGGCGAGATGCTCGATCTTTCGCAGGATCTCGTGCGGGTCGGCGTCGGGCTCGATGAAATCCTGCGCCGGAACGCCGAGCGCGGCGATTTCGGCCACGGCGTTGCGGGCGAGTTCGTGAGCGACAGGCTCGAGCGCTACGTCACCCGCACCGGGACATTTCAGGAGCGGCTGCCGAGCGGCACCGTCGTGGAAGTGCGATCGAACCGGATGCCGGACGACGGCATCGTCGTCACCTATACGGACATCACGCCCGCGGTCGAGGCCGCGGAAACGCTCGAGCGCGTCAACGAAAATCTCGAGCGCCGGGTGCGCGAGCGGACCGAGGAACTCGCGCGCGCGAAGGCCGAGGCCGATGAAGCCAACATCTCGAAGACGCGCTTCCTCGCCGCCGCCAGCCACGACATTCTGCAGCCGCTGAACGCCGCGCGGCTTTACGCCACGAGCCTCGTCGAGCGGGGACGCGGCGGCGAGGAAGCGAGGCTCGCCGCCAATGTCGACGCCTCGCTCGAGGCGGTCGAGGAGATCCTGATCACGCTGCTCGATATTTCCCGTCTCGATACCGGCGCGCTGCAGCCCGATTTGAGCAATTTCCGCATCGACGAGATTCTAAGCCAGCTCGAGGTCGAGTTCGCGCCGCTCGCCGCCGAGAAGGGGCTCGGGCTCTCCTTCCTCCCCTGCTCGCTCGCCGTTCGATCCGACCGCAGGCTGTTGCGCCGGCTGCTGCAAAACCTGGTTTCGAACGCCATCAAATACACGCCGCGCGGACGGGTGCTGGTCGGTTGCCGGCGCCGGCGCGGAAAATTGCGCATCGACGTCATCGACACGGGCCTCGGCATCCCCGCCGGAAAGCAGAAAGTCATCTTCAAGGAATTTCAACGTCTCGATCAGGGGGCGCGCGCGGCGCGCGGCCTCGGGCTCGGACTTTCCATCGTCGAGCGGGTTGCCCGCGTTCTCGACCACAAAATCAGGCTGCGCTCGGCAAGCGGAAAGGGGTCGACTTTCTCGGTCGATATCCCGACGGCAAGCGCCGCCACGCGAACGAACATGATGCCGAGGACAGCCGCCACGCCCGCGGCACCCCTCGACACAACCATCGTGCTCTGCATCGAAAACGAGCCGCAGGTGCTCGACGGCATGAAGGCGCTGCTCGGCGGCTGGGGCTGCCACGTGCTCGCCGCATCCGATCTTAGAAGCGCGCTGGCGACGATCCACGACCGGCGGCAGCGGCCGGACGTTCTGCTTGTCGATTACCATCTCGACGAGGAAAACGGCATCGACGCGATCACGGCGCTCCGCGCCACGCTCGGCGATGAATCGCCGGCGGCGCTGATCACCGCCGACCGCAGCCCGCAGGTGCGCGACCTCGCACGCTCAAAAGACATCCAGGTGATGCACAAGCCGCTGAAGCCCGCGGCGCTCCGCGCGTTTCTCGCGCAGTGGCGCGTCTCGCGCCCCGCCGCCGAGTGAACCGTTCGCCGATGGGTGTTTTTGCCGGAGCATGATCTTTTCCGAAAACCGGTTCCCACTTTTCGGGATCATGCTCTTTGCTGGAGCATGATCTTTTCCGAAAACCGGTTCCCACTTTTCGGGATCATGCTCTAGTTAACCGGCCGCGACCATTGGCCGGCCTCGATCTTGGCGGCGGCAATCACGGCCTGCGTGCGGCTTTCGACCCCGAGTTTTTGCAGGATCGCCGAGACGTGCGCCTTCACGGTCGCCTCCGAGACGCCGAGCTCGTAGGCGATCTGCTTGTTGAGCAGGCCTCCCGACAGCATCATGAGCACGCGCACCTGTTGCGGCGTCAGCGTCGAAAGCTTGGTGACGAGGTCGCGGGTGTCGTCGTCGGGGCCGGTCGTAAGATCGATGTCGGGCGGCGTCCACACGCCGCCTTCGAGCACCCGGCGGATCGCTGAGCGCATCACATCGATGCCGAGCGTCTTCGGCAGAAAGCCGGAGGCGCCGAATTCCATGCAGCGCCGGATCACGTCGGCTTCCTCGGTCGCCGATACGATCACCACCGGCACGCCGGGGAACTGCGCGCGGAGATAAAGTAGCCCCGAGAAGCCGCGGACGCCCGGCATGGTGAGATCGAGGAGCACGAGATCGATGTCGCCCTCGCGCTCCAACAGCGCTTGCAGGTCCTCGAAGCCGCCGGCTTCGAATACCCGCGCGCCGTTGAACTGGTTGCCCACGGCTTCCTTCAGCGCGCCGCGAAAGAGCGGATGATCGTCGGCAATCACGAAGCGGTAGGACGCGGAAGATTCCACGGCATCTCTCTTGGAAACGTCGCCCGGCGGCAGCAAGGTCATGGTTGATGTTCCGCCCTTCGGAACATGATTGCAAGCCATCGAATCCCGGACGAGCCCGAGCCGTCAACTCACGAGCGTTTTTGCTCGTTTTCCCGCTGCAGCCCTTCGATCATGCCGATGAAGCGGCGGAAGACGGTTTCGAAAAATTTCATCACGCGGTCCACCTCGGCATCGCTCGGCAATTTGAGATCGCTGCCTCCCGGCCGCCGCCCGAGCTCGGCTTCGAGGCCGGCGACTTTTGCCTGCAGGCGGGCAATTTCCTTCTCGTAAGCGGCGCGGTCGTCGGCGGTGGCCTCGCAAATCCAACTGTCGCCGCGTTGGCGACAGAGCGAAACCTGGCCGCTGCGGGTATCGAGCCGCAATACGCCGCCGGCGACCGGGCTCATGCTGTAGCGGCCGTTTTCGCTCTCCGGCGCCGCCTTCGGCGTCGGTGTCTCTGCGAGTGCCACGGGCGCCCATGCGCAAGCGAACGCGAAGAGAAGCAAGAGCCGAAATCGGACCATGATCCGCCCTCCGCGGTATGCGGCCGTCATCCGATACGCCGCAGGGTGATGGCAGAAAGCGGCGCTCAGGCCGCCTTCTGCTTCTCCGCCGGTTTCTGGAAGCGGCCGTAGAAGGTCTCATTGCGTGCCGCCATTTCCTTCAGCAGCGCGTTCGGCTTGAAGCGTTCGCCGTATTTGCCGGCGAGCTTGTCGCAAAGTTTCGCGAACTCCTTGGTGCCCATGAAGTCGATGTAGGACAGCGGGCCGCCGGTGAACGGCGCGTAGCCGAAGCCGAGAATGCCGCCGACATCGGCGTCGCGCATGTCGGTGATGACGCCCTCCTCGACGCAGCGCGCGGTCTCCAACGCCTGGATCGCGAGGAAGCGCGCCTTCAGCTCCGCCACGTCGAAATCTTCGGCGGGCTTCGGCTTGCCGACGATCTCGGGAATGCCGGGCCACAGGCGCTTCGGCTGATTCTCCGGATAGTCGTAGAAGCCCTTGCCGTTCTTGCGGCCGTAGCGGCCGCGTTTGGCGACCATTTCCTCCAGGAGTTTTTCCTGGCGCGGATCGATGACTTTGGGGCCCAGATCGTTCTTGGTCGCCTGCAGGATTTTCCAGGCGAGATCGACGGCCACTTCGTCGTTGAGCGAGAGCGGGCCGACGGGCATGCCCGCCATGCGGCCGACATTCTCGACCATCGCCGCCGGCACGCCGTCGGTCAGCATCAAATGTCCCTCGCGGATATAAGTGCCGACCACGCGCGAGGTAAAGAAGCCGCGCGAGTCGTTGACGACGATCGGCGTCTTTTTGATCGCGCGGACGAAGTCGAGCGCCATCGCGATCGCCTCGTCGCCGGTCTTCTTGCCCTTGATCACCTCGACCAGCATCATCTTGTCGACCGGCGAGAAGAAGTGAATGCCGACGAAATGGTCCGGCCGCTTCGAGACCTCGGCAAGCGAGCTGATCGGCAACGTGGAGGTGTTCGAGCCGAAGATCACATCGGGGTCGAGCACCGCTTCCGACTTGGTGATCACGTCGGCCTTGATCTTGCGATCCTCGAACACCGCCTCGACGACGAGATCGACGCCCTTGATGTCGGCGAAGTCCGCCGTGGTCTGGATGCGGGCGAGCAACGCGTCGCGATCCTCCGCCTTGGCGCGACCCTTGGCGATCTGGTCGGATATCAGCTTCTGCGACAGCTGCTTGCCGCGCTCGGCCGCTTCCTTGTCGCGGTCGAGGAGCACCACGTCGATGCCCGCTTGCGCGCTGACATAGGCGATGCCCGCGCCCATGAAGCCGGCGCCGAGAATCGCGACCTTGTTGATCTTCTTCACGGGCACGTTGGGCGGCCGCCGGGCGCCCTTGTTCAATTCCTGCATCGAGAGGAACAGCGTGCGGATCATCGCCTTCGCTTCCTTCGAGCGCAGGATGTTCGCGAAATAGCGCGACTCGACCTTGAGCGCCGTGTCCATCGGCAATTGCAGGCCCTCGAACACGCATTTCAGGATCGCCTTCACCGCCGGATAATTGTCGTAGGTCTCGCGGCGATAGATGGCGTTGGCGGGCGGCCAGGTCATCATGCCGCCCTTGGAGAAGACGGGGCCGCTCGGCAGCTTGAAGCCGTCGACGTCCCAGGGCTGCACGCCCTTGCCGCCGCCTCTAATCCAAGCCTTGGCGCTCTCGATCAACTTGTCGGCGGGAACGACCTCGTCGATCAGCTTCATGTCCTTCGCCTTGGAAACGCGAAGCTGCTCGCCGCGGAACAGGAACTGCAGTGCGTCGGTGGTCTGGATCATGCGCGGCACGCGCTGGGTGCCGCCGCCGCCGGGAAATAGCCCGACCTTCACTTCCGGAAGGCCGAGGCGCGACTTCGGATTGTCGGCGGCAAAGCGCCGGTGACAGGCGAGCGCGAGTTCGAAGGCGCCGCCCATGCAGGTGCCGTTGATCGCCGCCACCCACGGCTTGCCGGATTTTTCCAGTTTGCGGAAAGTGAGCGAAAGCTTGCGCGACTCGTCGAAAAAGAACTGCATCGCGGCCTGCTCGCCTTTCGCCTTCGCCATATCCGCGAAGGCCTTACCGAGGCCCTGCAACATGGTGAGGTCGGCGCCGCCGGAGAACGTGTCCTTGCCGGAGGTCACGACCACGCCTTTGATCGCGCCATCGCCCGAGACCTTGTCGACGATCGCCGACAATTCCTCGGTGACGCTCTGGTCGATGACGTTCATCGACTTGCCGGGCATGTCCCAGGTGACGAGCGCAATCCCGTCGGCGTCGATGTCGAACTTGAAATTCTTGTAGCTCATTGAGCCTCTCCCTTGCCCTCACCTCTCCCCTTGGGGAAGAGGTCGGCGCCGAAGGCGCCGGGTGAGGGGGTTGAAAATTTGTTGTCCGGGAAATCGATCATTCGATCCCCCACACCCCAACCCACAACCCCCCCGGGGGAGGGAGATCGTTAAACCCCGTCGATGATCGTCGCCCTGCCCATGCCGGCGCCGATGCAAAGGGTGACGAGCGCGGTTTCCTTGTTGGTGCGCTCCAACTCATCAAGCACGGTGCCGAGAATCATCGCGCCGGTGGCGCCGAGCGGATGACCCATGGCGATGGCGCCGCCATTGACGTTGATGCGGTCCTTGTCGACGCCGAAGTACTGCATGAAGCGCAGCACCACCGCGGCGAAGGCCTCGTTCAGCTCGAAGAGATCGATGTCCGAGAGTTTCATCTTGGCCTTTTCGAGCACGCGCTCGGTGACGTCGAGCGGCCCGGTCAGCATCAGCGCCGGATCCGAGCCGATCGAGGCGAACTGGCGGATGCGCGCGCGCGGCTTCCTGCCGAGCGCCTTACCCGCCTCCTTCGAGCCGATCAGCACGGCGGCCGCACCATCGACGATGCCCGACGAATTGCCGGGATGATGCACGTGCTTGACGTATTCGACGTCGGGATGCGCTTGGGTGGCCACCGCGTCGAAGCCGCCGAATTCGCCCATCTGCACGAAGGACGGCTTCAGGCTCGCCAGCGACTGCATATTGGTCTCGGGCCGCATGTGCTCGTCCTTCACCAGGATCGGCAGGCCGTTCACGTCGTTGACCGAAATGACGGAGTTGGCGAAACGCTTCTCATCCCAGGCTTTCGCCGCGCGCTTCTGGCTCATCACCGCGTATTCGTCGACGTCGTCGCGCGAGAACCCGTATTTGGTCGCGATCAGGTCGGCCGAGACGCCCTGCGGCATGAAGTAGGACTTGATCGCGATCGAGGGATCCACCGGCCAGGCGCCGCCCGAGGCGCCGATGCCGACGCGCGACATCGATTCGACGCCGCCGCCGATGGTGATCTCCTTGGCGCCGGACATGACTTGCGCCGCCGCGAAATTCACGGCTTCCAGGCCCGAGGCGCAGAAACGGTTGATCTGAATGCCCGGCACTTCCTTGCCGTAATCGGCGGCGATCGCCGCGACGCGCGCAATGTCGCTGCCCGCCTCGCCGACCGGGTCGACGCAGCCGAGGATCACGTCCTCGACGAGCTTCGGATCGAACTTGTTGCGCTCCCTGATCGCGACCAGCGCCTGACGCGCGAGCTCTAACGTCGTGCATTCGTGCAGCGCGCCGTCGCTCTTGCCGCGGCCGCGTGGGGTGCGCACGTGGTCGTAAACGAAGGCGTCGCGCGCGTGCCTGGTCGCGGCGCCGCCGTTCGAGGCGGGTTTTTTAGGGGCCGATTTGGCTTTCGCCAGGGCGGGTTTGTTCTTCGACTTTGCCATATCAGAATGCCTCCGCTGGGAGTTCCATGACGCTGCCGGCGCCCGCCTGGATGCGGGCGAGATGGGCGGCGGTTTCGGGCAACATGCGTTCCATGAAGAATTTACCGGTGACGAGCTTGCTATCCATGCGCGGGCCCGCGCCATTGCCGTTCTTCTTCTGCGCCAGCGCCGCCTTGGCAATGTGGGCCCACATATAGCCGAGCGCAACCAGGCCGAAGAGATGCATGAAATCGTAGGAGCCGGCGCCGGCATTGTCGGGCTTGCCGACGGCGTTCTGCATGAACCACATCGAGGCCTGTTGCAGGTGGCCGAGCGCGTTTTGGACCGGCGCGACATAGGGCTTCATCTCATCGCCGGCGTTTTCCTTGGCGAAGGCGGACACCTCGTTGAAGAAGGTCATCAGCGCGCGGCCGCCGTCCTTCGGCAGCTTGCGGCCGACGAGATCGAGCGCCTGGATGCCGTTCGCGCCCTCGTAGATCATGGCGATGCGGGCATCGCGCACAAACTGCTCCATGCCGTGCTCTTGAATG
Organism: Xanthobacteraceae bacterium; assembly: GCA_041491825.1. Taxonomy (GTDB): domain Bacteria; phylum Pseudomonadota; class Alphaproteobacteria; order Rhizobiales; family Xanthobacteraceae; genus Palsa-892. The sequence goes on from JBGPVT010000040.1 coordinate 11,671, forward strand.
TAGCCGTGGCCGCCGAACACCTGCTGCGCCATCACGGCGTTCTCGAAGCCCTTGTCGGTGAAGACGCCTTTGATGACGGGCGTCAACAGGCCCATGTGATCGTCGGCGGCCTGGCGGGTCTTTTCGTCGTCGGACTGCAAGGCGACATCGCCCTTGAGCGCGGTCCACAGCATCAGCGCGCGCGCGGCCTCGTTGAAGGCGCGCATCGTCATCAGCATGCGGCGGATGTCGGGATGCACGATGATCGGATCGGCGGGCTTGTCTGGCGCCTTCACGCCCGAAATCGCGCGGCCTTGCAGGCGGTCCTTGGCGTATTGCGCGGCGTTCTGATAGGCGACCTCGGAGAGCGCGAGACCCTGAATGCCGACGCCGAGCCGGGCC
>JBGPVT010000041.1:0-12008 GCA_041491825.1 Xanthobacteraceae bacterium
ATCGTGTTCGGCGTGGGAATGAGCGTGGTCCGCATGGCGATGGGCGCGCATTTCTTCACCGACGTCGTGTTTGCCGCCATATTCACCTTCATCATCATCGTGCTCATGCGCGGGCTGATCTTTCGATTGCGGCCAAGCGATTCGGAATCGAAGACCGAGACGCCGTCCAAGCCTGAATCATGAACTCCGCCCACGCAACATCCGCTCGCGAGATTCGCGTACCCAGTTTCGCGCTTTGCGCGGGCATCGTCGCGGCGGTAACGCTGGTGCGTTTGATCGGGTTGCGATTTTCAATCGTCGATCTCTATTTCGATGAATCGCAGTATTGGTCTTGGGCGCAACAGCCCGCTTTCGGTTATTATTCCAAGCCGCCTCTGATCGCCTGGATCATTGCGATCGCCGAACACGTATGCGGGAGCGGCGAAGCATGCATTCGCTCGCCGTCGCCGATTTTCTACTTCGGCACAAGTCTTCTCTTCTATGCGCTCGCAAGCGCGCTTTACGACCGGCGCGTCGCGTTCTGGGCGGCACTGACGCTCGTCTTCACGACGAGCGTCGCATTCTCCGCCCGAATCATTTCGACCGATGTGCCGCTGTTCTTTTTCTGGACGCTCGCGCTCCTCGCCTATGTAAAATTGCTGCAAGGAGCCGGCTTCCGCTGGGCGATCGTTCTCGGCCTCGCGCTTGGATTCGGACTGCTCGCCAAATACATGATGGGCTGCTTCCTGCTCAGCGTCGCCGTGGCCGCCTTCTTCGACCGCGAGGCGCGCGACTTCCTGAAAACGCCTGCCTTCTGGACCGCGCTCGCCATCGCCACGGTGCTCATCGCTCCTAATATTTTATGGAACCTCGACAACGGCTTCGCCACCTTCCGGCACACGGGCGAAAACATCCGCGGCTCGGGAGCGGTCTTCAGTCCGAAAAACGGCCTCGGCTTTCTCGCATCGCAGTTCGGCGTGTTCGGTCCGATCACCTTCGGATTTCTGATCGCGGTCATTGTCCAAAGCAAGAAATTCGCGCTTCTCCGCGAGGACCGGCTGATGCTCGCCTTTGCGCTGCCAGTTCTCGCGATCGTGACCACGCTCAGCTTCGTCACCCGCGCGCATGCGAATTGGGCGGCGACGGCGGTGGTTTCGAGTATCTTGGTCGTGGCCGCGCTGCTTGTACGCGGCGATGCCTGGCGCTGGCTGAAGCTCGGCATCGGCATCGGCGTCGCGACGCAAATGCTGTTGCTCATCGGCGACAACATGGCCGACCGCCTGACCGTTCCCGGCCTCGCCAAAGGGGATATCTACCAACACACCATGGGCTGGCGGGCGCTCGGCGAGGAAGCGAGCCGGCTCGCTCGTCGAATCGATGCGCCGACCGTCGTCGCGGGGCGGCGCGATGACGTCGCGTCGCTTGTCTATTACCTGCGCAAGGAACCGCGCGCCGTGTTTGCCTGGCCGGAGAGCGGCATCGCCAGCGATCATTTCCAATTGACCCGCCCTTTAATCGCGACGGCGGCGGAACCAATCCTGCTCATTACCCGTTGCGCGACGCCCACGGGGCTCGCGGATTCTTATGCGACCGTCGAGCCGCTCGGCCCATTCCAGGCGCGGAGTGGCCCAACCACCTTTCGCAATTATTATGGATTCAGGCTCAGCAGTCGCAAACCGGTTGCGCTATCCGGGACTTGTTGAAGCGGCGGCCACGCGTAACGACGTGGCCTTGCACGCCGATCTCTTCCGCCTATAAGTGCGCCGACCGCGCGGGCCTATGCCTGCGATCAGCCCGAGTAAACCGATGGCCAAGGACGTGAAAAAGGTGGTGCTCGCCTATTCCGGCGGGCTCGACACCTCGGTGATCCTGAAATGGCTGCAGACGACCTACGGATGCGAGGTCGTCACCTTCACGGCCGACCTCGGTCAGGGCGAGGAGATTGAGCCCGCGCGGAAGAAAGCGCTCGCGCTCGGCATCAAACCCGAAAACATTTTCGTCGAGGACCTGCGCGAGGAATTCGTCCGCGACTACGTCTTCCCGATGTTCCGCATGAACGCGCTCTACGAGGGCCAGTATCTGCTCGGCACTTCGATCGCGCGGCCGCTGATCGCGAAGAAGCAGATCGAGATCGCGCACAAGACCGGCGCCGATGCCGTCGCCCACGGCGCCACCGGCAAGGGCAACGACCAGGTGCGCTTCGAGCTCGGCTATTACGCGCTCGAGCCCAACATCAAGATAATCGCGCCCTGGCGCGAATGGGAGCTCACGTCGCGCACGAAGCTCCTCGACTTCGCCGAGAAACACCAGATCCCGATCGCCAAGGACAACCGCGGCGAGGCGCCGTTCTCGGTCGACGCCAATCTTCTGCACTCGTCGTCCGAGGGCAAGGTGCTCGAGGATCCGAACGTCGAGGCGCCCGACTACGTCTATCAGCGCACGCTGTCGCCCGAAGAGGCGCCCGACAAGACGACGGAAATCACCATCGGCTTCGAGAAGGGCGACGCGGTTTCGGTCGACGGCAAGAAGCTTTCGCCCGCGGCGCTGCTCGCAAAGCTAAACGAGCTCGGCAAGGCGAACGGCATCGGCCGGCTCGATCTCGTCGAGAACCGCTTCGTCGGCATGAAGTCGCGCGGCATCTACGAGACGCCGGGCGGCACGATCTTGCTCGCGGCGCACCGCGGCATCGAGTCGATCACGCTCGACCGCGAGGCGGCGCATCTCAAGGATTCGCTGATGCCGCGCTATGCCGAACTCGTCTATTACGGTTTCTGGTTCTCGCCCGAACGCGAAATGTTGCAGGCGCTCGCCGACAAGAGCCAGGAACTCGTCACCGGCACGGTGCGGCTCAAGCTCTACAAGGGCAACGCCTCCGTCGTCGGCCGCGAAAGCCCCTATTCGCTCTACAGCCAGGACCTCGTCACCTTCGAGGAAGGCACCGTCGCCTACGACCAGCGCGACGCCGCCGGATTCATCCGGCTGAACGCGTTGCGGCTCCGCACGCTCGGTCAGCGCAGCCGCAAAAAGAAGCCATGAGCAGGCGCCGGATTTTCCGCTGACGCGCGGATGCTGCGCCGTCTGGCAGATGCCGCGATCATGCTTACCTAGGTTGAAGGTGTTTCACGCGGAGAGACTACGATGCCCTGGTCCTTGACGGTCGGGAAGGTCGCCGGTACGGCGGTCCGCATCCACGTCACCTTTCTGCTGTTCCTGATCTGGATCTGGGCCGCCTACTACCAGCAGGGCGGCGCCAACGCGGCATGGGAAGGCGTCGCCTTCGTCATGCTGCTTTTTCTCTGCGTGCTCCTGCACGAATTCGGGCATGTTTTCGCCGCCAAGCGCTACGGCGTGAACACGCCCGACATCACGCTGTGGCCCTTCGGCGGCATCGCCAACCTCGAGCGCATTCCGGAGAAGCCGAGCGAGGAACTGGTGGTCGCGATCGCCGGACCGCTCGTTAACGTCGCGATCGCGGCCCTCCTCCTGCTCTTTCTCGGCACGGCGGTTGATCCCGCGACCCTCATGAAGATCGAGGATCCGAAGGTCGAGCTGGTGGCGAAGCTCGCCGGCGCCAACATCTTTCTCGTTCTCTTCAACATGATCCCCGCTTTCCCGATGGATGGCGGCCGCGTTCTGCGCGCGCTCTTGGCGATCAAGCTCGGCTTCGCCCGCGCGACCGAGCTCGCGGCTTCGGTCGGCCAGGGACTTGCGATCGCCCTCGGCCTGATCGGAATTTTCAGCAACCCGATGCTCGTCATTATCGCGATCTTCGTCTTTCTCGCCGCCGCCGGCGAAGCGGGCCACGAACAGTTGCGCCAGGTCGCGCGCAGCGCCCTCGTCGCCGACGCGATGATCACCAAATTCGAATCCCTCGGTCCGCAATCGCGGGTTCGGGATGCGGTCGAGGAGCTCATTCGCACGACGCAGAAGGAATTTCCGGTCGTCGACGGCGGCGGACATTTGCGCGGCGTCCTCACCCGCGACGCGATGATTCGGGCATTGAAGGAGCGCGGGCCGGATACGCCGGTGATCGAGGTGATGGATTCCGAGGTACCCACGATTCCGGCGCGCGCTAGCCTCGAAGCCGCGCTGAAATGTTTCACCGACCAGGGCAGGTCCGTAATCGGCGTGACGGACGCGAACGGCCGGCTCGCGGGCCTGCTCACCACCGAGAATCTCGGTGAGATGATGATGGTCCGCTCGGCCCGCGCCGGCTCCGGCTTCGGCTTCGGACCCTGGCGCCGTGCTACCCGTACGTGATCGGCGGCACGGCCGAGGCGATGACGGTGACGCTCGAGGACGGCAAGCCTTTTCGCCCATTGCCTCCGCTCCGATCATGACTATATTCCGCTCGAATTTGCCGCGGGCTCCGCAAGGGCCCGCGGGCTCGCTTTCAGGCCAGGTCATGAATCTCCGCAACGTCGCCATCATTGCCCACGTCGACCACGGCAAGACCACGCTCGTGGACCGGCTGTTGCAGCAATCGGGCACCTTTCGCGACAATGAGCGCGTCGCCGAGCGCGCCATGGATTCGAACGTCCTCGAGCGCGAACGCGGCATCACCATTCTTTCCAAGGCGACCTCGGTGCTGTGGAAGGACATCCGCATCAATATCGTCGACACGCCGGGTCACGCCGATTTCGGCGGCGAGGTCGAGCGCATCCTCAACATGGTCGACGGCGCGCTGGTGCTCGTCGACGCCGCCGAGGGCCCGTTGCCGCAGACGAAGTTCGTGGTCGGCAAGGCGTTGAAGCGCGGCCTGAAGCCGATCGTCGTCATCAACAAGGTCGACCGCTCCGATGCGCGGCCGACCGAGGTCGTCAACGAAGTGTTCGATCTTTTCGCGGCACTCGACGCCACCGACGAGCAGCTCGACTTCCCCATCCTCTACGGCTCGGCCAAGGAAGGCTGGATGGCGGAAAAGCCCGAAGGCCCGAAGGACCGCGGCATGACGCCCTTGTTCGATCTCGTCACCCGCCACGTCGCCGCGCCGGTGGTCGAGGAAGGCCCGTTGCGGCTGCTCGCGACCATTCTCGAGGCCGACCCCTATCTCGGGCGCATCCTCACCGGCCGCATCTCGTCGGGTTCGATCAAGTCGAACCAGAACGTCAAGGTGCTCTCGCGCGAGGGCAAGCTCGTGGAGCAGGGCCGCGTCACCAAGCTCCTCGCTTTCCGCGGGCTCGAGCGGACCTGGATCGAGGAAGCGTCCGCCGGCGATATCGTCGCCATCGCAGGCCTCGAGCACGCGAACGTTTCCGACACCATCGCCGCTCCCGAGGTGGAGGCGCCGATCGCCGCGCAGCCGATCGACCCGCCGACACTCGCCATGACCTTCCGCGTCAACGATTCGCCGATCGCCGGCACCGAGGGCGACAAGGTCACGAGCCGTATGATCCGCGACCGCCTGTTCCGCGAGGCCGAGGGCAATGTCGGGCTCCGCATCGGCGAGAGCAGCGAGAAGGACGCCTACGAAGTCGCGGGCCGCGGCGAGTTGCAGCTCGCGATCCTGATCGAGACCATGCGGCGCGAGGGCTTCGAGCTTTCCGTCTCGCGGCCGAAGGTCGTGCTTTCGCGCGATGAAAAGACCGGCGAGTTCCTGGAGCCGATCGAGGAAGTCGTCGTCGACGTCGACGAGGAGCATTCCGGCATCATCGTGCAGAAGCTCTCCGAGCGCCGCGGCGACATGATGGAAATGCGCCCTTCGGGCGGCGGCCGTCTGCGGCTCGTCTTCCACGTGCCGACGCGAGGGCTTCTCGGCTACCAGAGCGAATTGCTCACCGACACGCGCGGCACCGCGGTGATGAACCGCCTCTTCCATGCCTACGCGCCGTTCAAGGGAGAGATTCCCGGCCGCCGCAACGGCGTCTTGATCTCGACCGATCAGGGCGAGGCGGTCGCCTATGCGCTGTGGAACCTCGAGGACCGCGGGCCGATGATCATCGAGCCGGGCTGGAAGGTCTATCGCGGCATGATCGTCGGCGAGCACACGCGCGGCAACGACCTCGAGGTGAACGTGCTCAAGGGCAAGAAGCTCACCAACATCCGCACCACCTCGAAAGACGAAGCCGTGCGCCTGACCCCGCCGATTCGGATGACCCTGGAAAAGGCGCTCGCCTATATCGACGACGACGAGCTGGTGGAGATCACGCCGAAATCGATTCGGCTGCGAAAGAAGATTCTCGACCCCCACGAGCGCAAAAAAGAGGAAAAAAGGCGCGAGACTGCAGAGGTGTGACCTAGAAGCCTCACCTTCCCGCCGAATTAACCTTCCGTTAACGAAAGTCTTGAAGCGCCCCCGGCCCTTTGCTTCGATTGGGTCATGAGCACGACCCTGATCGAAACGCGTCCCGCCCGCCCCGACGATGCCGTCTGCCTCGCCGAGACGCATGACGAGGCATGGCGCACCGCCTATCAGGGGCTGATCCCGGGACCGGAGCTTGAGAAGCTGATCGCCCGCCGCGGCCCGAGCTGGTGGGACACGGCGATCCGCCGCGGCTCGCGCATTTCGCTGCTTATCTTCGGCGACGAGATCGCGGGCTACGCCAATTACGGCCGCAACCGCGCGAAGAGCCTGCCCTATGCCGGCGAGGTCTACGAACTCTACCTGAAACCCGAATATCAGGGCCTCGGCTTCGGCCGCCGGCTGTTTTCGAACGCCAAGCGCGATCTCGCCCAGTCGGGGCAGACGAGCATGGTCGTCTGGGTGCTTTCCGACAACGAGCCCGCCGTCGCCTTTTACCGCGCGCTCGGCGGCCGCACCATCGCCCGCTCGACCGAGCGCTTCGGCCAGAAGGTGCTCGACAAGCTCGCCTTCGCCTGGACGCGCTGAGCTAGTTCTCGCTGAAATCCAAGGGATCGCTGAAGCCCGGCCCGGTCGCGCCGAGCACGACCGGCGTGTCCTTGCGGCAGCGGAACTCGCGGGCGTGCTTGTCGGCGATCTCCCGCGCCAGCTCATTCGCGTTCCGATTGGCGCGGCCGTCGACATAGCCGACGTGACAGACAGCGCCGGGCGAAAGCCGCGTCACGACGAGCACCTCGCCTCGTATCTGATCGCCCTTGTCGTCGGGCTTCGTCGTGCTCCAGCGCATGATCGCGGCGAAAGGCCGCCTCTGATTGGCGCTTTTCTCGAGCCGCCATTCGATCTTCTTGCCCTCGCCGTTGAACGAGGCGAGCGTCTGATGCGCGGCCGGCTCCTCTTTCGCGCGCGGGCCGAAGCTGATCATCACGCGCTGGTCGCCCGCGCCCATCCACACCGGCATGCCGCCATAGCCCTTGCAGTGCCACTCGCCGTAATCCTCTTCCACCGCGCCGGGAATGTGGCGGCATTTCTTGAGATCGAAATCGGTGAAGGCGCTTTCGATCGTTTGCGCGGCGGCAGGCGAGGCCATGAGGACGATGAGGGCGAAAACCACCAAGCAATTCATCGCGGACACCCTCCTGCGTCAGAGCTTCGGTGGCGGCAATCCCGCGCGCATCGCCGCCGCGCGCAGCGTATTGGCGAACAAACAGATCACCGTCATCGGCCCGACGCCGCCCGGCACCGGCGAAATGGCGCCCGCGACCTTCACAGCTTCCTCGAAGGCGACATCGCCGACCACACGCTGCTTGCCGCCCGCGCCGGGGACACGATTGATGCCGATATCGATCACAGTCGCCCCCGGCTTGATCCAGTCGCCGCGCACAAAACCGGGTTTTCCGATGGCGACGAACAGGAGGTCCCCGCGCCGGCAAACGGCCGGAAGCTCCTTCGTCTTCGAATGCGCGATCGTCACCGTCGCGTCTTCCGCGAGCAGCAATTGCGCCAGCGGCTTGCCGACGATGTTCGAGCGGCCGACGACTACCGCCTCACAACCCGCGAGCGAGGCGTGCACGGTTTTGGCGAGCATCACGCAGCCGAGCGGCGTGCAGGGCGCAATCGCCGGCATGCCGCTCGCCAGTTTTCCCAAGTTCAAGGGCGTAAAGCCGTCCACGTCCTTGACCGGAGAAATCGCGTTCAAAATGCGCGCCGGATCGATCTGCTTGGGCAACGGCAATTGCACCAGGATGCCGTCGATTTTCGTGTCGGCGCCAAGCGTCAGCACCAATTCGAGGAGTTCGGCCTCGCTCGTCGTTGCCGCCAGCCTGTGCTCGAACGAAGCCATGCCGAGTTCGACGGTCGCGCGCGCTTTGCTCCGCACATAGAGCTCGCTCGCCGGATCGTCGCCTACCAATACGACCGCGAGCCCCGGCATGCGGCCGAGCTTTTCGGCAAGAAGCTTCGCTTCAATCGCGACCTTGCCGCGCAACTCGTTCGCGACCGCCTTGCCGTCGATGATCTTCGCGCTCATCTGGCCTTTGCTGTTTTCGTCAACGCCCGCTCGAACGCCGCCGCGAGCAGGCGCGGATCGCCCGCGAGCCGGAAAGTCTTGATCCGCGACGCGGCCCCTCGCGCGAGCGAAACCGTGGAAGGCGCGACACCCGCCGCCTTCGCGATCACCCGCGTCAACGCCGCGTTCGCCTCGCCGTCGGCGGGTGCGGCCCGCACCCGCGCCTTCAGGACGGCGCGGCCGTCGGACAGCCGTTCGATCCCATCGATCGAATCGCGTCCGCCTTTCGGCGTCGCGCGCACCGACAGCAACAGTCCGCCCGGCATCGCTTTCCAGGGCGGGTCGAGGAATTCGGCGCTCAAACGAACAGCCAGAAGATCAACCGCTCGATGAACAGAAGCAGCAAGATCAGGACCACCGGCGAGATATCGATGCCGCCGAGATTGGGCAGGAGATTGCGAATCGGCCTGAGCGCGGGCTCGGTGAGCCGGTGCAGCACTTCGCCGATGTTGCGCACGATCGGGTTAAAGGCATTGACCACGTTGAAGGCGACGAGCCACGACAAGACGGCCGCCGCGATCAGGATCCAAATATAGAGCGTGATGACGGTATGAATGAGCCAGAGAAACGGGTTGAGCATGCGGTGCTCCGCGAACCAGCCAAGGCCCGATCAATAGCCGCGCGCGGCGCGCGAGGGAAGCCTCCTCTTCTTGACACTTCTTCGAGGCGCGGACTACATGACCCCCGTCTGGACGGGGCCGTAGCTCAGTTGGGAGAGCGCCGCGTTCGCAATGCGGAGGTCAGGGGTTCGACCCCCCTCGGCTCCACCAGTCCCCAGACACCTCACAGGAATTTTCAGAGGCCGCCCGGAAATGCGAACGGGAGACGGCCGGTGGGGTCAAAAACCGGTCATCTCCCGTCGAACTAACGGCCGGCTACGCATTACCTGAAGCCGACTTGGTGAAAGTGTTTGCAAGGGCTCGGCCAACGCGCGCTGTCGCGCGAGCCACGAAATCTCGTCTGTAACGAATCGTTAAATACGAAATCGGCGATCGCGCGCGCCGGTCACGGCAAAGTCGGCTCGCAATCTGCGACACCTTTTGCATTTTGCGAAACATTCGGTGCCTGATGCGACTCTCTCTTCGCAAGCCCCGTCCACAGATCGAAAAATTTCTCCAGCCAGGCGCGCGTCTTGCCGTCGTGCACGAGCCGCCCGTCGAAATGCTCCGCGCGCGGCCGCGCGTTCGGCAACTCCAGCCGCGCGTGCCCGCGCGTCGTCCACCGGCACATCATCTGGTGCGTCAATTCGGAGTGGAACTGGAAGGCGAACGCCGCACGGCCGTACTGGAACGCCTGGTTCTGGAACGTGTCGCCTTCCGCCAACAGAACGGCGCCCGCCGGCAAACCGAAACCCTCGCGGTGCCATTGATAGACGTGATCGGGCCAGTCGAGGAGCTTCTTGCCCGCCTCCGTCGCCCGCAGCGGATAGTAGCCGACCTCGACCAGGCCCTGCGGATGGAAATCGACCTTGGCACCGAGCGCGCGCGCGAGAATCTGCGCGCCGAGGCAAATGCCAAAGAACGGCTTTTGCTCGCGTAGCGGAATTTCCGTCCACTCGATTTCCTGCTTCACGTAGTCGTCGTGGTCGTTGGCGCTCATCGGTCCGCCGAAGATCCCGACGCCCGCATGCTCCTCGAGCGTCTCCGGCAGGGAATCACCGCAGCGCGGGCGGCGGATATCGAGCGTAAGCCCGCGCTCGGTGAGCACCCGGCCGATGCGGCCGGGCGTCGAGTGCTCTTGGTGGAGGACGATCAGGACGGGCTTGGACATCGAAGCGATCATGTAGCGCGCCGGCTCGTCGCGAGATAGGCCGAAAGGGCGAGGACAGGCTTGCGCGGCATGCGGGGCGAGAAGAACGCAATGAGCTTGTTCATAAAGCCCGGAATGACCACGCGCTTGCCGGCCGCAAAGCCGCGCCAGCCGATCGCCGCGCACTTTTCCGCGCTCATGCCGGGAAGCTGGGAAAGGCGGGATATTTTCCCGGGATTGGCGCGCTTCTGAAAATTGGTCTCCACCGGGCCGGGACAGAGCGCCGTCACCCGGACGCGGCCGCGCAATTCGTAAGCAAGCGCCTCGCTGAAAGAGAGCACGTAGGACTTGCTTGCATAATAGATCGCCATGAACGGACCGGGCTGGAAGGCCGCCGTGGAGGCAACATTGAGGATACCGCCCTTCGCCGCGATGATCTCCGGCAGGAATTTCAAAGTAAGGTCGGTGAGCGCGCGCACATTGAGATCGACGATGCCGACTTCGTCGCCGCGGCTGTGCGCGACCACCGGCCCCACGAGCCCGTAGCCCGCATTGTTGACGAGCTCGAATACCGAAAGGCCTCGCTTCGAAAGCTCAGTGGCGAGACGGTCGGCGGCACCCACCTCGGATAGATCGAGCGAGATCGTCTCGGGCCGCGCATGGCCTTCCGCGGCGATGGCGCCGGCGACTTTGGCGAGGCCCTCGGCCGAGCGCGCCACGAGCACGAGCTTGCGCCCTGCTCGTGCCGCTTCATGCGCGAGTGAAGCGCCGATTCCGCCCGACGCGCCGGTGATGATCGTGACGTCAGCCATGGCGGCGGATGTCTAGCGAAGCCACAAGGACCGCGCAAACGAAGGCGCGGCTTCGTTCAGATGACCGCCTGTTGCGGCCCGGTATGGGCGTGAAAATCGCGACCGCTTAAAGTCGGCGCGATGAACCCCATGCGCAGGAGAAATTCGCTGAACGGCTCCCCATTCGCCCTGAGCCGCGCATAGGCCGCGAACAAGGGATCCAGCGCCTTGATAATGCCTTCGTGCTCGAGGTCCTCGGCATAGAGCTTCGACAGCCTTGATCCGTCGAAGGCGCCGCCGAGATAAAGATTGTAGCGCCCCGGCCCTTTGCCGACCAAGCCGATCTCGGCGAGATAGGGCCGCGCGCAGCCGTTCGGGCAGCCGGTCATACGGATGACGATGTCCTCTTGCGCGAGCCCGTTCGCTTCCAGCCGCTCCTCGAGCGCCGTGACGAGATCGGGCAGATATCGCTCGCTCTCGGCGAGCGCGAGGCCGCAGGTCGGCAGCGCCACGCAGGCCATCGAGTTGCGGCGGAGCCCCGAGAGATTCCGGTCGAGGCCGAACTCAGTGACGATCGCCTCGATCGCGGCGCGATCTTCCTTGGCGACATTGGCGACAATGACGTTCTGGTTCGGCGTCAGGCGGAAGTCGCCCTTGTGCGTCTTTGCGAGCTTGCGATAGCCGTCGAGGTGCAGAGCGCCCGGAAGATTTCCGATCCGTCCGTTCTCGACGAAAAGCGTGAGATGGTGGTTCCCATCCTCGCCCTCGGTCCAGCCGAGGCGGTCGCCGGTCGAGGTGAAGGCGACCGCGCGCGCGGAATCAAGTTTCACCCCGCTCCGCTTTTCCACTTCGGCGCGGAAAGCATCGAGGCCCTTGTCCTCGATCGTGTATTTGAGCCGCGCGTGCTTGCGATTCCCGCGGTCGCCCCAGTCGCGCTGCACCGTGACGACTGCTTCGGCGACCGCGAGCGTGTCTTCGCTGCGGCAGAAGCCCATCACGTCGGCGGTGCGCGGATAGGTGTCGGGCTCGCCGTGCGTCATGCCCATGCCGCCGCCAACGGTGACGTTCCAGCCCTCGATCTCGCCATCGCCGTCGAGGATCGCGACGAAGCCGAGATCGTGCG
>JBGPVT010000042.1:0-11949 GCA_041491825.1 Xanthobacteraceae bacterium
CCGCGAGGCCTTCGATCCGGAGACCGCGGTCGCCGACATCCGCGCGCTCGAATCGCTTTCCCGCGAGCATCCCGTCGCGATCAATTTCTATCGCCGGGATCCGTCGCGGGCCGAGGAAGCGAACCTGAAGGCGTGGAGCTTCGACCGGCCGTTGCCGCTTTCCGAGCGCGTGCCGGTCCTCGAGCACATGGGCTTCTCGGTCATCGACGAGCGGACCTACACCATCGAAAAGCGGAGCGAAGGCTCGCCTTCCGCTTTCCTCCACGACATGACGCTTGCGCGCCGGAGCGGCGGTGCGATCGGATTAGAAGCGCTCGATATGCGGCTCGAAGCCGCGCTGCTGGCGGTGATGAACGGTCGCGCGGAGAGCGACGGCTTCAATGCGCTCGTACTCGGCACCGGCATGGCTTGGCGGGACATTGCGCTGGTGCGCGCACTCGCTCGCTACCTGCGGCAGGCGGGCGTGCCTTACAGCCAGGACTATTTATGGACGACCCTCGTCAAGCATGCATCGATCGCGAAGAAAATCGTGGCGCGTTTTCACGCGCGCTTCGACCCGCGGCTCGCGATTGAGACGGCGGAGCGGGCGAAGAAAGAAGCGGCCATTGAAGCGGACGCGGAAGCCGCACTCAACACGGTCGAGAGTCTCGACGAGGACCGCATCCTGCGCCAGTTTTTTGCCCTCGTGCGGGCCGCGATCCGCACCAATTTCTATCAGATCGACCGGCGCGGCGATCCCAAGGCGACGATCTCGATCAAGTTCGAGAGCCGGAAGATCGACGCGTTGCCCTTGCCGCGCCCGCTCTACGAAATTTTCGTCTACTCGCCGCGCGTCGAGGGCGTGCATCTGCGCTTCGGCAAGGTAGCGCGCGGCGGCATTCGTTGGTCCGACCGGCCGCAGGATTTTCGTACCGAAATCCTCGGCCTCGTGAAGGCGCAACAGGTCAAGAATGCCGTCATCGTTCCGGTGGGCGCGAAGGGCGGCTTCGTGCCGAAGAAAATTCCGTCCGCCGCCGGCCGCGATGCGATTCTCGCCGAGGGAATTGCGACCTACGATCTCTTCATCACGAGTCTTTTGGATCTTACCGACAACATCGGGCCCGAGGGCATCATCCACCCGCCGAACAGCGTGCTCTACGACGGCGATGATCCCTATCTCGTGGTCGCCGCCGACAAAGGCACCGCCACCTTCTCCGACGCCGCCAACGCCATTGCGCTCAAGCACGATTTCTGGCTCGGCGACGCCTTCGCCTCGGGCGGCTCCGCCGGTTACGACCATAAGAAAATGGGAATCACGGCGCGCGGTGCCTGGGAATCGGTGAAGCGGCACTTCCGCGAAATGGATGTCGACATCCGCAAGGCGCCATTTTCGGTCGCCGGCGTCGGCGACATGTCGGGCGACGTGTTCGGCAATGGCATGCTCTTGGAGCGGACGATCAAACTCGTCGCTGCCTTCGACCATCGCGACATCTTCATCGATCCGGCGCCCGATCCCGAGCGCGCGTGGAGCGAGCGCAAGCGGCTCTTCGAATTGCCGCGTTCAAGTTGGCAGGACTACGAGCGGACGCTGATCTCGAAAGGCGGCGGCGTGTTTCCGCGCACGGCGAAAAGCATTCCGCTTTCGCCCGAGGCGCGCGCGCTGCTCGGCATCGCCAAGGGCGATGCGGCGCCGATGGAGGTGGCGAACGCGATCCTGAGAATGCCGGTCGATCTCCTGTGGTTCGGCGGGATCGGCACCTATGTGCGCGCTGCGAGCGAAACCGACGAGAAGGTCGGCGACCGCGCCAACGATTCGATTCGCGTGAGCGCGGCCCAACTGCGGTGCAAAGTGATCGGCGAGGGCGCGAATTTGGGCATGACCCAGCGCGGCCGCATCGAGGCGGCGCAAGGCGGCGTGAGGCTCAACACCGACGCGATCGACAATTCGGCCGGCGTCAACACCTCGGACCTCGAAGTCAACATCAAGATCGCATTGAGCGCGCCCGTGCGCGAGGGCAAGCTTTCGGACGAGGCGCGCAACAAGCTGCTCTCCAGCATGACTGCGGAGGTAGCGGCGCTCGTGCTCCGCAACAATTACCTGCAGACGCTCGCGCTTTCGCTCGCCGAGCGGCAAGCCGCCGATGACCTCGGCTTCGAAAATCGCCTGATGCAGATATTGGAGGCGCGCGATCTCTTGAACCGCGGCGTCGAATTTCTTCCGGGCGACGCGGACATCGCCGAGCGGCGCGCGAAAAAGGCGGGCCTGACGCGGCCCGAGCTCGCGGTGACGCTCGCCTATGCGAAGCTCACCCTATTAGGCGATCTCGTTTCTTCCGAGGTGCCCGACGATCCTTATCTCGCCCGCGAGCTGGTCCGCTATTTTCCGAAGCCGCTCACCGATCGTTTCCCGGAGGCGGTGCAAGCCCACCGCCTGCGGCGCGAGATCATCGCGACGATGCTTTCGAACTCGATCATCAACCGCGGCGGGCCGTCCTTCGTGGCGCGGATCGCCGACGAAACCGGCGCCGAGGCGGCGGAAATCGCGGCGGCATTCGCGGCCGTGCGCGATTCCTACCGCATGACGGATCTCAACGGCGAGATCGACGCGCTCGACGCCCGCGTTTCCGGCAAGGTCCAGCTTTCGCTCTATGCGGCGGTGCAGGCCCTCCTGCTCGACCGCATCATCTGGTTTCTGCGCAACGTGCCGCTGAAGAAGGGGTTAGCCGGCATCGTTTCGCACTATCGCGCCGGCATCGAGGAAACGGAGGAGAAGCTCGATGCTGTCCTTTCAGCGGACGCCCGCGAAAGTTTCGAATCGCGCGCGGCCGAGCTTGTATCGAATCATGTGCCGGAGGCGCTCGCGCGCAAGATCGCGCGGCTTCCGCTGCTTGCCGCCGCGACCGACGTGATTCTGATCGCGGACCAAGCGAAAAGTCCGGTCGAAGATGCGGTCGAGAGCTATTTCGCGGCGCGCGAATTCCTGCGCCTCGATTCGCTGGTGAAGGCGGCGCGCGAAATTGATGCGCACGATCGCTTCGATCGCCTCGCGCTCGACCGCGCCCTCGATCAGATCGCGGCGAGTGAGCGGCGGCTCGCGGCCACGATGCTGGCGAGCGGGAAGAAGGGGAAGGAGGCGCTCGCTGCCTGGATCGAGCCGCGCCGGGGCGAGGTCGAGCGGATCAGGGCCCGCATTCAGGAAATCGCGGGATCAAATTTCACCCTTTCGAAGCTGACGGTCGCCGCGAGCCTCGTCGGCGATCTCGTGAAGAATTGACGCGGCAACCGGTACTCGGCCACCCTCGCTCCGATGGTTTCGCGTGATTCGCGGCGGAAGGCTTCGCGCCTCGCCATTTTAGGCTGGGCGCTCTTCGGCTGGGCCTCGCAGCCTTATTTCACGCTCATCCTCACTTTCATCTACGCGCCCTATTTCGCCTCGGCCGTGGTCGGCGACGCGACGCGGGGACAGTCGATCTGGGGTTTCGCTACCGCCGTCGCCGGCATCCTGATTGCGTCCACTTCACCGGTCCTCGGCGCGATCGCCGATGCGACCGGCCGGCGAAAGCCGTGGATCGCCGCCTTCGGCGCCCTCCTGGTGATCGGCTCGGCGGCGCTTTGGGTGGCGAAGCCGGGCGAGCCCGCCACCATCATGCCGGCGCTGATCGCCTTCGTGGTCGCGAGCATCGGCGCCGAGTTCTCGCACATCTTCAGCAATACGATGATGCCGACGCTGGTGCCGAGGAACAAAGTCGGCTCGCTCTCCGGCTTCGGCTGGGCGGTGGGCTACATCGGCGGGATGGTCTCGTTGATCCTTTCGCTCGCGTTTCTCGCGACCAACCCCGAGACCGGCCGCACGTTACTCGGATTTTCGCCCGCCTTCGGCTTAGAGGCGGCGGCGCGCGAAGGCGATCGCGCCACGGGCCCGCTTACGGCGATCTGGTTTATTATTTTCGTCACGCCGCTTTTTCTCTTCACGCCGGATGGCGAGGCGCGCTATCGCTTCAAGCCCGCGATCAAGCACGGGCTGCGTGCGCTCGCGGACACCATTCGCTCGGCGCGGCGGCATCGCGATCTGTGGTTCTTTCTGATCGCGAACATGATCTATACCGACGGGCTGATCGCCCTCTTCGCTTTCGGCGGCATCTACGGCGCCGGCACCTTTGGCTGGCAAACGATCCAGCTCGGCCTGTTCGGCATCCTGCTCACCATCACCGGCACGATCGGCGCCTATGTCGGCGGCAAGCTCGACGACCGTCTGGGCGCGAAGGCGGTCGTGCTTGGCTCGCTCGTGATCCTGGTGATTTGCTGCAGCGCGATTCTGTCCGTGAGCCGCGACCGGATTTTGTTCTTTCTGCCGGTGGCGCCGCCGCTCTCCGGCGGCGGAATTTTCGCCAGCACCTCCGAGCGGCTCTATGTCGTGCTCGGCGCCCTGATCGGCATGATGGCGGGTCCCCTGCAGGCCGCCTCGCGCACGCTGTTGGTGCGGCTCGCGCCGCAGGACCGGCTGGCGCAATTCTTTGGTCTCTTCGCGCTCTCCGGCAAGCTCACCTCGTTCATGGGGCCGTTCTTGGTCGCCGCGGTGACGGCGGCAACCGCGAGCCAGAAGGCCGGCATTTCGGTTTTGGTGGCATTCTTTTTCGCGGGCGGGGTTCTGCTCGCGAGCGCGCGCGTCAGTGGCGGAAGTGGCGGACGCCGGTGAACACCATCGCGATCCCGGCCTTGTCGGCGGCGGCGATTACTTCGTCGTCGCGGATCGAGCCGCCCGGCTGAATGACCGCGGTGGCGCCGGCTTCGATCGCGACGAGCAAGCCGTCGGCGAACGGGAAAAAAGCGTCGGAGGCGACGACGGAGCCTTTGGTCAACGGCTCCTTCAGCTTCGCCGCCTTCGCGGCATCCTCCGCCTTGCGCGCGGCGATGCGCGCGGCGTCGACGCGGCTCATCTGGCCGGCGCCGATGCCCACCGTCGCGCCGTCCTTGGCGTAGACGATCGTGTTCGACTTCACGTGCTTGGCGACGCGGAAGGCGAATTTGAGATCGGAGAGCTCGGTGGCGGTGGGCTTGCGTTTCGTCACCGTCTTTAACGCGAGATCGTCGGCTACGGCATCGTCGCGCGACTGCACCAGGAGCCCGCCCGCGACCGACTTGAAGACAAGCCCCTTCGCGCGCGGATCGGGCAGCCCGCCCGCGAGCAATAGCCGCAAGTTTTTCTTGGTACCGACGATCTCGATTGCTTCCGCGTTCGCGTCCGGCGCGATGATGACCTCGGTGAAGATTTCGACGATGGCGCGCGCCGCTTCCGCGTCGAGCGGGCGGTTGAGCGCGATCACGCCGCCGAAGGCCGAGACCGGATCGCAGGCGAGCGCCTTGCGATAGGCGTCGAGAAGGCTTTTTCCCTCCGCCACGCCGCAAGGATTGGCGTGCTTGATGATGGCGACGGCGGCGGTGCGCTTGGGGTCGAATTCCGCCGCGCATTCGTAGGCGGCATCGGTGTCGTTGATGTTGTTGTAGGAAAGTTCCTTGCCCTGAATTTGGCGGGCGCTGGCGACGCCGAAACGCCGCTCCGGGCGCCTGTAGAACGCCGCGTTTTGGTGCGGGTTCTCGCCATAGCGGAGTTTTTCCACGAGCTTGCCGCCGAAGGCGCGCCAGGCCGGCGCGTCGTCCTTCAATTGGGCGGCGAACCAGTTGGCGATCGCCGCGTCGTAGGCGCTCGTGCGTGCATAGGCCTTGGCGGCGAGGCGGCGGCGCAACTCGAGCGTCGTGCCGCCATGCACCGTTATTTCCGTGAGCAGCGATGGATAATCGGCCGGGTCGACGATGACTGCGACATCGTTGTGATTTTTCGCGGCGGCGCGCACGAGCGCGGGACCGCCGATATCGATGTTTTCAATGCAATCCTCGAACGAGGCGCCCTTTTCGGCGGTCGCCTCGAACGGATAGAGGTTCACCACCACGAGGTCGATCGGCACGATCGCGTGCTCGCGCATCGAAGCGGCATGGGCCGCATCGTCGCGAACCGCCAGAATCCCGCCATGCACTTTCGGATGCAGTGTTTTCACGCGGCCATCCATCATTTCGGGAAAGCCCGTAAGCTCCGAAATGTCGGCGACCTTGAGCCCCGCTTCGGAAAGCGCCTTCTTCGTGCCGCCGGTGGAGACGAGGGCGACCTCTTTCCCCGCGAGTTCGCGCGCGAAATCGACCAGCCCGGACTTGTCGGAAACCGAAATCAAGGCGCGGGCAATCTTGCGAACGCGGGCCGGCATCAAAAACTCCAGCAAGCGAGAAGAGCCGCGATAGCACGCGCGCGCCGACGGGGAAACGGGATGCTTGCGCTCTTCACACTTACCCTGTTCACAGCGGCAATTGCGGGCCGCTCGGCGGCTCCCGCCGCTCCGCGTGCGGCGTTTCCGCGCGCAGAAGCGTCCATACGGTGCGCGGCGATCGTTTGACTTCGCCCGTGATCACGATTTGGTTGGAGCGGCGGGGGCCGTCGGCCGCCGAGAGAAAGACGCTTTCCTCGACCGTCACCCGCGATTCCGGCGCGGAAAAAAGCCAACTCTGCTGCGGCAGCACCAGTAGAACCGTGCAGCCGTCGGCGAGCCGGCTCGCCTTCACGTTCGGATGCAGATGAAAGCGGATCGCGAAGTAATCGCGCGCATTGCGGAAAACCTTCCTTCCGCCGGAGGGAAAGAACACGTCCTCGCCGTCGAGCCTGTTGCCGTCGTGGGCAAGCAGCCAGGATCGCTGGTGGATGAGCCCGTAACGCGCGGCGTAGCCGTCATGGGTCGCACGCACGAACAAGGCGCCGTCCCGCTCGGTGCGGGCCACCCGCACGTCCCGCGGACCCGCCACGATGGGCGTCCCTCCGAACCGGCTGAAGCGCGTTTCGCGCAGAAAGCGGCAGGAGGAAGCGTCGTTCAAGACCGCCGTCGAATGCGCCGCCGTCGCGCGCGCGACCCGTTGCCAGGCTTTTCGGTTGGCGTACGGCATGCCGCAATTCACGATGATGCGGCTTCGATTGCTTGAAAACTCGAACGACAAGCAGCCCGCATGCGCCTCGTAACTGAGCGCGAAAGGCGGCGGCCGGCCGGTGTCGGCGATGACGATGCTTCTGCCCGCTTCGATCCGCTGATAGCCGGAGTGCGGCGCGTTCGCGACCGGGGTGCCGCGCGCGTCGTCATAGGCAAGCACGGTCGCGAGCGAATCGGCGGGTGTGGCGCCGGCGCCGTTGAATTGCGCGAAGGCGCCGTCGCCGTGGCGGAAGAAGCGCAGCATCGGCATGATGCGGTCGATGGCGTTGAGAAGTGCTGCCGGCGTCGAAACGCTGCGCGCCTCGTAAGCCTGCCGCAGCGGCAGGAGATCGAGCAGAAGATCGATCAGGACGGCGGGATTGCGGCTGATATGGCCGCCGTCCGGCAGAATCTGCCGCTCCAACTCGTCGGCGAGCCGTTTGGTGGCGCGCTTCAGAAGGCGCGGCTCGCCGGCGATGCAAAGGCCGGCGAGCGCGATCGCGATCGCCGCAAGGAGGCGCGGATAGCCGTCGCGCGCCTTGAACGCGGTGCGGCGGAGATAGCGCAGCTGGCGGGAAATGCTGCGCAAAAAGGCCCGATAAAACGCGTGATCGGCGTCCTGCAGAATGAGCGGAGCCTGCGTCAGCCACGAAATCAGCCGGCGGGTGAGAACCTCCGGCTCCCAGGCGATCGGATGGCCGCGGCCCTGCAACGCAATCCAGTCGGCGACCAGCGAGCGCGCATTGACGCGCGCGATCGAAGTTCCCGCCGCGCGCAGGTGCCTGAGCCAGCCGAAGCCGAGAAGCTCCTCCGCCCATTCGCGCGTGGGCGGCGTCATTTCGAAGGGCGAGCGCCCGTCGGTGACGACGACCTTCCCCGCGAAGGAGAATTCCCCGGCATAGACTTCGCTCGCGATGGTCGGATCGCCGGTGCGCAGGTCCTGCGGCGCGATCAGGAGGCGCTCCGGCACCTGCAGCCCGATCTGCCAGCGGAACCGCGGATTGTCGACGAAACGCGTGACGATCCTTCGCCAGCCGTGATGGGCGACGAACATCGCGAGCCGTACGCGTTCGGTAATTCCTTCGCGGTTCATCGCGCACAATGACCTTTCCCCGATACGGCGCCAACATATCGGAGCGGGGTCGGCTGTCCACCGAGGCGGAAGAATCCTTTAGGCAAGCCGCCGCAGGCGCGCGGCATAAAAGCCGTCGCAGCCGGAAAGTCGCTCGTTCTGATTCGGAAGATAAAAAGGAAGCGTGCGCAAATCGCCATGCGCGGAAACGAACGAATCGATTCCGCCGATTTCAGAGGGCACGACCGGCACGCGCGCAAGCGCGGAATTTCGACCGAGCAGCGCCTCGATTTGCCGCTCGCACTCTTCGGGCTCCAGCGAACAGGTGGCATAGACGAGCAAGCCGCCGGGTTTCACGAGCATCGCCGCCCGATCGAGGAGGCGGGACTGCAGCGCCGCGAGTTTCGGAAGATCGCCGGGCTGTCGGTTCCAGGGCAAGTCGGGATTGCGGCGGATGGTGCCGGTGGCGGTACACGGCGCGTCAAGCAACACCGCGTCGAAAGGCCCGCCTTGCCACTCGCCGGCATCGGCGACGACCGTTTCGCAATCGAGACGAAGCCGTTGCATGTTCCGCTTCAAGCGGGCGAGACGCGGCTCGGATCGATCCACGGCGACGACGGCGGCGCCCGCAGCAGCGAGCTGCGCGGTTTTGCCCCCGGGTGCCGCGCAAAGATCCGCGATCTTGAGACCGGCGACCTTTCCGAACAGCTTGGCGGGAAGGGAAGCGGCCGCGTCCTGCACCCACCATGCACCCTCGTCATAGCCGGGTAGCGCCGGAACCGGCCCATGCGCGGCGACGCGCACCGTGCCGGTTGGCAATAAGAGTCCTTGCAGCCGCGCGGTCCAGGCGGGCGCGTCGTCCTTTATGCTCAGATCGAGCGGCGGCTCCAGCGCATGCGCCGCTGCGATTTGCAGCACTTCCGCCTCGCCGTAATTCTCGATCCAGCGCTCGCGCAACCATTGCGGCGTATCGATCAATGGATCGAACGTGGAAATTCGATCTTTGCCTTCGCGAGCGATCCGCCGCAGCACGGCATTGACGAGGGCGGCGTAGTGCCGCGCGGCGCGGTCGTGGTTCGCGATTTCAACGGAAGTGTCGACGGCGGCATGATCGGGGACCGAGAGAAAAAGTATTTGCGCGGCGCCGATCAAGAGAACGATTTCAACCAGCGGTGCTTCCTTCGGAAGACCGCGTTCCAGCAAGGAAACGAGCAAAGCGCGCAGGCTGCCGAGCCGTCGTAAGGTTTTCGCCACGAGCATGTGGACGAAGGCGCGGTCGCGATCGGGAAGCGCGCGGAGCCCCGCAATTCCGGTTTCGGAATCGAGGATCTGATCGAGCGAGCGACGACGATGCAAGACCTCGCCGAGCGCCTCGGCGGCAATGCTTCGGGAAGCGAGACCGGGGGAATCCGGAGCGGCCGCCGGTTGCGGATCGCTCATGCGGGACAATCCGCGACGTTACTCATCCCTCAGCCCTCGATGCTGTGCAGCAGCAGCCCCCGAACAGAATGGCGATCTTGAACCGGCTCATGGTCTACTCCGCGGCGGATTGCCGCTGTGCAAAAAGATGGGATGGCAGCGAAGCTCCAGCAAGATAACTCTGGCAGACGCTAGTGCTACGACCGGCTTGACGTTCCGGCGCCGGGAATGCTCGAAATAATGCCATGACCAAGACCGAAACGCGCAATCCTCCAAACCCGCCTATTTCGCGCAAGCTTACGCCCGCGGCCGAACGGGCGCTTGCGGAAGCGGCAGCACGCCGCGCCGAAATCGACCGCGCCGCGGCCGGGCAGCCGAAGGAAATTGCGGGCCGCAAAGGGCCAGAACCCACGCGTTACGGCGATTGGGAAGTGAAAGGCATCGCGAGCGACTTTTCGTGATCGCACTCACCCGTTGGTTTTGGGAAGTCGTCGCCGCCGGCGCCGTCGTTTCCGTTTTATTGGCGTTGCTCGCGATCGATCTGATCGAGCCGCTCGATCTCAACAAGCCGCCGGGTATGTTGACCTGGCTGCACCTGCAACTCTTGAAAGTCGACCCCGAGCGCTGCTACGCCGCGCTCGACCGCGCGCAGGTGAATTACAAGCGCTTCGCCGATCCGATCAAGGACGGCTGCGGCTTCGACAATGGTGCGATGCTCCTCGGCTCCGAGATCAACCACGGCGGCAATGTCCTGATGACCTGCCATGGCATGGCCGGGCTCGTCCTGTGGGAGCGCACCGTGGTGGCGCCCGCCGCCGAGCGCTACTTCGGCGGTTCGAAACTGGCGCGCATCCATAACATGGGCACCTATTCATGCCGGAATATCGAACACAAGAAAGACAAGAGGCGGAGCGAACACGCGACCGCCAATGCCATCGACGTCGGCGGCTTCGGTTTTTCGAACGGCACCCAGATTAATCTCGAAAAGGACTGGAAGGACACCGGCGCCAAGGGCGCCTTCCAGCGCGAGATACGCGACGGCGCCTGCAAAATTTTCAGCGTAGTGCTATCGCCGGATTATAATCCGAACCACAGCAACCACTTTCACATGGATATGAGCTTCGTGCGCTTCTGCCGCTGAGATCAGTGCGTCACCACGACCGGCGTTCCGAAATGGACGCGCTGGTACAGGTCCATGATGTCGGCGTTGTACATGCGAATGCAGCCGTAGGAGACGAAGCCGCCGACCGAGCCCGGCGCATTGGTGCCGTGAATCGCATACTGGCCGCCGCTGAGGGTGAGCGCCGCCGCACCCATCGGATTTCCCGGCGTGCCGCCGGGAATGATGGCGGGGAGCGAAGGTTTGTCGCGCCTGACATCGTCGGGCGGAGACCAAGCGGGTTTCAGGCGCATGCCATCGATAAAGGAGGTGCCCGCCCATTGCTTGCCGGCGCGGCCGACGCCGACCGGGTAGCGGATCGCCTGGCCGCCGCCGAGCACATAATAAAGCCGGCGCTCGTTCGTCTTGATCACGATCGTACCGGCGGAACCATCCTTGAAACTGACCGTCTCGCGCGCGCTCGCGGGCGGCGCGAGCAAAACGGCGCCGAAAAGAGCGGCCAAAACGAAACTTGCCAGGAGCCGGCTTAGGTCGCGCATGAGGGTTCCGCCTACGGTCATGTGGGGCACACTAATACGAATCGCATCCGGCGCGGCCAAGACTCGCAGGTAACCTAAACGCGTTTTTCGTGACGGCGTGTCCCAGCCGCCACAGTAGCCCCCAATTCGGTGAATTTAGGCCATCTTCCGGTTCTGCCGGTTGGCGACGAGATCGTCGACCACGGCGGGATCGGCGAGCGTCGAGGTATCTCCGAGGTTGCCGTATTCGTCCTCGGCGATCTTGCGCAGGATGCGCCGCATGATCTTGCCGGAGCGCGTCTTCGGCAGGCCGGGCGCGAACTGGATGAGATCGGGCGAGGCGATCGGCCCGATCTCCTTGCGCACCCAACCGGTCAGTTCCTTGCGCAGGTCCTCGGTCGGCTGCTCGCCGGACATCAATGTGACGTAAGCATAGATGCCCTGGCCCTTGATGTTGTGCGGATAGCCGACGACCGCGGCTTCCGACACTTTCGGATGCGCGACCAGCGCGCTCTCGACCTCGGCGGTGCCGAGCCGGTGACCGGCCACGTTGATCACGTCGTCGACGCGGCCGGTGATCCAGTAATAGCCGTCCTCGTCGCGGCGGCAGCCGTCGCCGGTGAAATACTTGCCGGGATAGGCCTTGAAGTAGGTGTCGATGAAGCGCTGATGGTCGCCATAGACCGTGCGCATCATGCCGGGCCAGGAATCGGCGATGCAGAGATTGCCGCTGGCGGCGCCCTCCAGCGTGCGGCCCTCGCCGTCGACGATTACCGGCTTGACGCCGAAGAACGGCCGCGTTGCCGAGCCCGGCTTGAGCGGCGTGGCGCCGGGCAG
>JBGPVT010000043.1:0-11622 GCA_041491825.1 Xanthobacteraceae bacterium
CGATCCATTTTGAGGATCTGAAATTGCTGGGGCGAGCGCATCAGCGGCCCGAGATCGCGGATCGGCCGGATGTCCACCTGGCTGCGCGGCAGGAAGGCGACCGCGCCATCGAGATCGACGGTGTAGCCGCCCTTGACCTGATTGAAGATCATGCCGGTGACTTTCTCGTTCGCCGTGAAAGCCTTTTCGAGCTTGACCCAGCTTTCCTCGCGGCGCGCCTTGTCGCGCGAAAGAACAGCCTCGCCCAATGCGTTCTCGACCCGCTCGAGATAGACTTCGACTTCGTCGCCGACTTTCAGCGCGGCATCGCGGCCCGGTCCGCCAAATTCCTTTACCGGCACGCGGCCTTCGGTCTTCAATCCGATGTCGATGACGGCGATGTCCTTCTCGATCGCGACGACCTGTCCTTTGACAACCGAGCCTTCCTGCAGGTCTTTGCGGCCGAAGGATTCCTCGAGCATTTTTGCGAAATCGTCGCGGGTCGGGTGGGTGGCGGTAGCGGGCATTGGTTCTCCTGGTTCGGTTTTCGAGTTCGATGAAGCGCGTTTCAAAACCCATGAGCGCGGGGCCCCAGGCCCCAGCGAGCGCCGGATTATGAGTCGCGCCGCGGCGCGAGGCCGCGTGAATAGAAACGAAGGTTCGTTCGGAAGCCGCAACAAGCAGACGGCGCGGGGCGGGCTTGCCTCCAACTCGACGAGGGCGGATTAACCCCGACCTCGGCCCGCCCGGGCAACCTCCACGATCGAAAGCGCGGCCCGGAACGCGGCTTCTATATCCAACTCGGTGGTATCGAGCAAGACCGCATCCGGCGCCGGTTTCAGGGGGGCAATCGCCCGCTCCGAATCCCGCCGGTCGCGATCGCGAATGGCGGCAAGCACCGCATCAAGGGGCATTTCTTCTCCCTTGGCCGCGAGTTCCCGCAATCGCCGCGTAGCGCGCGCCTCAGCCGAGGCGGTGACAAAAATCTTAACGTCGGCCGCGGGCGCGATCACCGTGCCGGTGTCGCGCCCGTCGAGCACTGCTCCCTCGGGCCGATGGGCGAAATCCTTCTGCAGCTGCAGGAGTGCCGCGCGCACTTCGGGAAACACCGCCACACGGGATGCGGCTTCCCCGATCGACCTTGCGCGCAGGCGCTTGGCGTCGAGCGAAGCCAAATCCAGCTCGCGCGCTACGGCCGCCGCGGCCTTTCCATCGTCGAGCGCGTGTCCTCGATCGAGAAGCCCGATCGCAACGCCGCGGTACAGTAGCCCCGTATCGAGGTGGGGAAGCCCGTAATGCCCGGCCACGCGCCGTGCGATCGTGCCTTTTCCGGAAGCCGCGGGTCCGTCAATGGTGATGATCATGGATCAACGAAAGTCGGCGCCGAGCTTCCGCATCAGCCCGGTGAAGTCCGGGAAGCTCGTCGCGACAAAGGAGGCATCGTCGACCGCCACCGGCTTTTCGCTCGCCAGCCCCATGACGAGGAAGCTCATGGCGATGCGGTGGTCCATGTGCGTCTCGACCGTGCCGCCGCCGGCGACGCGGCCCTTGCCATGGACAAAGAGATCGTCGCCGACGATCTCGTGCGCGACGCCATTCGCCGCAAGTCCCGCCGCGACAGCAGCGAGGCGGTCGGATTCCTTCACCCGCAGCTCCGAAAGCCCGCGCATGATCGTCGTTCCCTCCGCGAAGGAGGCCGCCACCGCCAGCGCCGGATATTCATCGATCATGGAGGGCGCCCGCGCAGCGGGCACTTCGACGCCGCGCAGGGACGAGTGGCGCACGCGAAGATCGACGATGGGCTCGCCGTTCTCCTCGCGGCGCTGCAATTCTTCGATTGAGGCCCCCATTTCCTTCAGCGTCTCGACGAGGCCGATGCGCGAGGGATTGGCGAGCATGCCTTCGAGAACGAGATCGGAGCCTTTGACCACCAGCGCGGCGACCAACGGAAAAGCAGCCGAGGACGGATCGGCGGGAACGCGGAGCTTCTGCGGCTCGAGCTCGGGCCGCCCTTGCAGCGTGATCCGTCGCCCATGCTCACCATGGCGCTCGACGCCGATCTTGGCGCCGAAGGAGCGCAGCATGCGCTCGGTATGGTCTCGCGTCGCTTCGCGTTCGATCACGGTGGTTTCGCCGGGCGCGGCGAGCGCGCAAAGAAGCACCGCGGATTTCACCTGCGCCGACGGGACCGGGGTCTCGTATTCTATCGGAATCGGATCGCGGGCGCCCTTCAATCGCACCGGCAGCCTGGCGCCGCTGGTCTCTTCGATAACTTCCGCGCCCATGCGCATGATCGGTTCAAGCACGCGCCGCATGGGACGGCGGCGCAGGCTCGCATCGCCATCGAAGACGACTTCGATCGGATGACCGGCGGCCACCCCCATGGCAAGCCTGACGCCGGTGCCGGAATTGCCGAAATCGACGATGCTCGTGGGCTCGAGCAGCGAGCCGATGCCGACGCCGAAAATACGCCACGCGCCGGGATGCTTGCGCTCGACGGCAGCGCCGAATTGCTTGCACGCGCGCGCCGTCGCCAGCACGTCCTCGCCTTCCAACAGCCCCTCGATCGAGGTCTCGCCGACGGTGAGCAATCCGATCAATAGCGCGCGGTGCGAAATAGATTTGTCCCCCGGCACGCGCGCCCGGCCTTTGATGGGGCCCGAGCGATGAGCGACGACAGGCGCGGTAATTTGGCTCTTATCCGTCACGGAGGGCTTCATGGAGGCGACCGGCATCGGATTTCGCCGATGCAGGGCTCTAGCACGCGCCCCGCATCCTCGTCACGGCGGCGAAAGGCCGGTTTTCGACCTTGACAGACTAGTAGGCGCGGTCCAATGGAGGCCCCTTTTTTCAACCAGCACAGGAGCGATGGCCGTGGCTAAGCCCGAGCTTGGTATCAAGCGCATCTGTGGGAATTGCGGAACGAAGTTCTACGATCTCGCTCGCGATCCGATCTTGTGCCCGAAATGCGGCACGGTCTACGAGATCGTCGCAGTACCCGTACGCGCGACCGCCGCGAAGGCGGCGCCGGTAGCTGTCGTCGTAGCCGAGGAGCCCGAGCCCGTAGCGCCGGCCGGCGCGGAAGTGATCTCGCTCGAGGAAGCGGCCGAGGCCGAAAGCAAGGCCGGAGCCGCCAAAGCAATCCCGGCCGAGCTTGAAGGCGAGGAAGAGGACGAGATCGAGGTCGCCGGCGGCGCGGAAGACGACACGACCTTCCTCGAACAAGACGAGGAAGAGTCGGGCGATGTCTCGGACTTGATCGGCGAAACCATCGAGGAAAAAGAAGAGGAAAATTAACGCCGATCGCGAAACATGTTTGGGCCGCTGCGGATGAGCCGCGGCTTCAGTGGGGCCATAGCTCAGTTGGGAGAGCGCTTGAATGGCATTCAAGAGGTCGGGGGTTCGACTCCCCCTGGCTCCACCAAATCTTCTTCCGCTCCGCGCTTACGATGACCGCCCGATAGAAGCGACTTGCCGCAAGCCGACCCTTTCTTGCGGCAGGGGATCGGCATGCCCATATAATCATTCAAAGAGGGGCTAACCGTCCCTCCGACGGGGCGCCACAAGCGGGCCCCGCAAGGTCGCTTCGAAAGAGGGCTTTGCATGTCCAGAATTCCTTCGTTTTCGAGCCCGTTTCTTCTCGGTTTCGAGGAAATCGAACAGGCGCTCGACCGGGTCGCGAAAGCGGCCGACGGCTACCCGCCCTACAACATCGAGCGTCTGGCGCGCGACGGCGATCGGCCGGAGCGGTTGAGAATTACCTTTGCGGTTGCGGGTTTTTCCCGCGCTGAACTTGAAATCACCGTCGAGGAGAACGAACTAAGGATTCGCGGCCGGCAAAACGAGGCCGATCAGGGCCGGGTGTTTATCCACCGCGGGATCGCGGCGCGGCAGTTCCAACGCACGTTTCTGCTGGCCGACGGCATGCAGGGGGCGGGGGCGGAACTGCGGGACGGATTGCTTTCGATCGATCTCGAACGGCCCGAAACGGTACGGGCGGTTCGGCGCGTTGACATCGCCGCGGGCGGCTGAACTTCGAGCGCGGAGCAGGAGGACAAGATCATGACCGAGAACAAACACGAAATCGCGGTGAAGCTCACTCCGGAAGCATTCGCGGTGCTGGGCGGCGGCGAGATCGCTTACGTGAAGCCGGTTCGCTCCGAAGACGTGAAGGCGCTGTTTCCCCAGGCGCCGCAGCTCGCGCCCGGGATGCAATTTTTCGCGCTTCACGCCGCGGACGGAACCCCCATCATGCTCACCGACAGCCGCGAAGCCGCGATTGCAAGCGCGCGCGAGCAAGCCCTCGATACGGTCAGCGTGCACTGAGAAAATTCGAGAGCGGCCGGCGAAAAGGCCCGCTTCACGCCGCGTTCGTTGCCGGCGGCATCGTCAGAACCGCATAGAGCGAACTCGCATCGCGGGAATTTCTGAGCTTCTTGGCGATGTTTGAATCGCGCAAGAGCCGCGCGATCAAGGCCAAGGCCTTCAGATGATCGGCGCCGGCGCTCTCCGGCGCCAGCAGAAGAAATACGAGATCGACCGGCTCGCCGTCGAGCGCCTCGAAATCGATCGGTTTCTCGAGACGCGCGAACAGGCCGAAAATCCGTTCGATTTTCGGAAGCTTGCCGTGCGGGATCGCGACGCCATGGCCGATCCCAGTCGAGCCGAGACGCTCTCGCTGCAGCAAGATTTCGAAAATCTTCCGCTCGTCGAATCCCGTGAGCTTCGCGGCTTCCGACGAAAGCTCCTGGATCATCTGCTTCTTGTTGCCGACCTTCAACGAAGGGAAGATCGCATTGGGCGCGAGAAGGTCGTTGAGCGGCATGTCTTCTAATCCGTATAGGGTGCTGAAGCCCCCGCACCGCGCTATCGGTTCATCGAAGGCGCGGGACCATAGGGATCGGCCCTTGGGGGGTCAATGGGGTCTCATGAAGAACGATGAAGCGCGAATCAGTCCGCGAGTTTCGACGATTGTTTTTCGCGGCGTCGCTGCACCGAAGACGGAATTTTCATGGCTTCGCGGTATTTCGCAATGGTGCGTCTTGCAATATCGATGCCGGCGTCCTTCAAACGCTGAACGATCGTGTCGTCGGAAAGAACGTCGGCCGGGCTTTCGGCATCGATCATCTGCTTGATTCGGTGACGAACCGCCTCGGCCGAGTGCGCTTCGCCTCCATCGGCGGAAGCGATGGAAGAAGAAAAGAAATATTTCAATTCGAAAATTCCGCGCGGCGTCGCCATGTACTTATTCGCGGTCACGCGGGACACGGTCGATTCGTGCATGCCGATGGCGTCGGCGACGGTGCGCAGATTCAGCGGCCGCAAATGCTGCACGCCGTGGGCCAAAAAAGCGTCCTGCTGGCGCACGATCTCGGTCGAAACCTTCAAGATCGTGCGGGCGCGCTGATCGAGCGACCGGGTCAGCCACGTCGCCGTTTGAAAACATTCGGTGAGAAAATTCTTTTCCTTTTCGTTTTTTGCCGTCTTCGACACGCTCGCATAATAGCTCTGGTTGACGAGCACGCGCGGCAGCGTATCGGCATTGAGCTCGACATTCCAGGAACCGTCGGGCGCGGGCCGCACGAATACGTCGGGCACGATCGGCTGCACCACCACGCCGCCGAAGGCGAGCCCGGGCTTCGGATTCAGGCGGCGAACCTCGGCAATCATGTCGGTGAGATCCTCCTCATCGACGGCGGTAACGCGCTTCAAGACGCCGAAATCGCGTTTTGCCAACAGATCCAGGTTCGCCACGAGCGCCGCCATCGCCGGATCGTAGCGATCGCGCTCCTTGAGCTGGATCGTGAGGCATTCGGCCAAGTCGCGCGCGCACACGCCGGGAGGATCAAAGGTTTGCAAAATCGCGAGCACCGCCTCGATCTCCGCAAGCGGAGCCCCCAGCTTTTCCGCGACGGCCGGAAGATCGCCGCGCAGATATCCGGCTTCATCGACAAGGTCGATCAGGTGCTGACCGATGATGCGCTGCACGGGCTCCGTGATCGTGAGCATCAGCTGGCGGGAGAGATGATCCGCGAGGGTGACTTCGGCCGAAACGAAGGCCTCTAAGTTATAGTCGTCGTCCTGCCGTCCGCCGGCGCCGACGCCGGCCCATTCCGAGTAACCAGGACCTTCCGCTCGCGGTGAAGCCGGCGCTTCGGCCCCCTCCTCGGGGGCTCCATCATCGAAGCTCGCATCAAGCTGGTTTCCGCGCTCCGCCTGATCGGCGTCCGAGGGCTCGGCCGATTGCTCTTCAGAGGCTCCCGCCGAACCTTGTTCCGTCTCCGATGGTTCAGCGCTTGCGGCTGCCTCATCGCCCGCGCGCGGTCTTTCGGGATCGTCGACGCGTTCCAGAAGCGGGTTCTGCTCGAGCTCGGCTTCGACATAGGCCGCAAGATCAAGGTTCGAAAGCTGCAGGAGCTTGATCGCCTGCATGAGCTGCGGCGTCATAACGAGCGCCTGGCCCTGTCGAAGCTCGAGTTTCTGCGATAGCGCCATCACCTCTTGCCGCGGTTCACGGCTCCGTATCAGCCTAGCGATTCATCCGGCGCAAATTTAGCGGGATTACAGCCGGAAATCTTCCCCTAAATAAAGCCGGCGGACTTCGCGGCTTTCGACGATCTCGTCGGGACCGCCCTCCATCAGGATCGTCCCCGAATGCACGATATAGGCGCGGTCCACGAGACCCAGCGTTTCGCGCACGTTGTGATCCGTAATGAGTACGCCGATTCCGCGTTCTTTCAAGTGCCGCACCAGCTCTTGAATATCGCCGACCGCGATTGGGTCGATGCCGGCAAAAGGCTCGTCGAGCAGCATGTAGGACGGATGCGTCGCCAGCGCACGCGCGATTTCCACGCGCCGCCGCTCGCCGCCCGAGAGCGCGATCGCGGGACTGCGACGCACGCGAGCGAGGTTGAATTCGTCAAGCAGCGATTCGAGCTGTTCGCTGCGGCGTTCGCGGTCAGGCTCGACGATTTCCAGCACCGCACTGATATTGTCCTCGACGCTCAATCCGCGAAAGATCGAGGCTTCCTGCGGAAGATAGCCGATCCCGAGACGCGCGCGCCGATACATGGGAAGCTTCGTGACATCGTGGCCGTCGAGATTGATGAGGCCCGCATCGGCGCTCACGAGTCCGATGACCATGTAAAAAACCGTGGTCTTGCCGGCGCCGTTGGGCCCGAGCAATCCGACGGCCTCTCCCCGCACCACATTGACGCTCACATCGTTCACGACTTTGCGGCCGCCGTAGCTCTTTTCCAGATTGCTGGCGGCGAGCACCCCCGCTCTTGCAACGGAACGGCGCGCGGGGACTTTCGGCCGTGGCCGGAAAGGCGCGGGCGCGGGCGCAAGCGCCGGCTCGACGGCGTTGCTGCGTTCGAGAATACGCCGGATCTCCTGCACCGAGCGGGCTTCCGGCTTCACCGAACGGGATTCCGACTTCAGTCTCGGCTCCGCAAGCGCGCTTCGCTGCCGCGGCGGAGGAACGCCTTGATCGAGCCGCCACTGGTCCGCGAACGGCTTGACTTCGGCGTCGAGCGCCGGTTTCGAGCGAAACCAGGAAAGAACTTTCAGCACGCCTTCTCCAATCGGCGCCATCGATCACGCGCCAGATAGTCCTTCCAATTCCCTATGGCAATGATGGGATGAATTGTTGGTTACGCCGAGGCCGGATAGGCCTATTGCGGCGGCGTTGGCTGAGGCGGGGTCTTCGGCGATTTGCCCTTTTTTGCCTCGGCCTCCTTTTCCTTCATGGTGCTCGGCACGAATAGGCCCTGCACCCTTCCGGGGCTCGTTTTGGTTCCGGCCTCCATGCGGGCGCGGCTCGTGGAGAGATCCACGATCAACTTGTCGCCCTTCATCACATTCGGTCCTTGCGTCACCACGACGTTTCCGATCAGCGTCACGGTATTCGACCTTATGTCGAAATCCGCGCGATCGCCGGTGGCCTTCTGGTCCTTGCTGACCACGATGACGCCGCCCAGCGCCTCGAGGCGCTTGATGCGTTGCTGCACGTTGTTTTCGGTCGTCGACGCTTTGGCTGCGGCAGGTGCGGCGGCGGGCGCGGCCGCCGGTTTGGCTTCGCTGCCGGTAGCCCCGCTCGAATTCTTGGGCGCGCCTTTCACCTCGCCTTCGTAATAAACCTTCAGCTCCGGGCAGCGCATGCTGGTATCGCCCTGCTGGACGTAGACGTTGCCGCTAAAGATCGCGAGCTTGTCCTTGTCGTGAACTTCTAACCGATTGGCGTCGATCTTCACCGGCTCGTTGCGGTTGCGCGCGAAGCCCTGCAAGGCATTCGGCATGGTCGAGCCTTGCGGGTCCGGCGCCGGATTATTTTGCGCGCCGGCCGCGAGCAAGCAGGCGAAGAAAAAGGCGCCCGCCAGCAGCGATTTCGAAAGCGCGGTCTGGAACGGGGTCATTGCGTCGCTTCCGCGCCCGGCGACTTGGCCGTGCGCTCCTTCATCCGCAGCACCATCGTGACCCCGCCTTCGAAGACGATGACCTTGCCCTGGTCGAACACTTCCATGCGATTTCCGCGCAGGCTCCCCTCGTTGAAAAAGAGGTCGACCGGGCTCTCCGATACAAGGTGGCCCTTGCGCGGTTCGACGAAAGCCTCGTTCAATTGGCCGCTATGACCCTCCGTCGAATGAAAATCGATGCCGTCGAAAAGTTTCATCTGCTCCGTTTTGCCGTCATAGATTCCGGTTTTCGCGTTGAGAATCATATTGCCGCGACCTCCGAGATCGAACTGCCCGACGATCTTGGAAAGCTCGATCACGTTCGGCTTCGTCAAATCCTGAGAGGCTTCTTCCGCGGTGACCGTATAGGGACGCCCGTCGCGGCTGAAGCCCTTGAGCTTGGGCGCGTCCATCGTGAGCTTGGTGCCCGAGATCGAAATGCGGCCAATGTCGATCGGCAGGCCGCTCGTGAACCGCAAGGGATCGATCCACGTCCAGAGGATGATGAACAGGAGCCCCGTCCCGGCTGCAATGGGCAATGCCTTGCGCAAAAGGCTCACCCGCCGGCTGTGGCGGACCGCGACGCCGAAGGCGGCCCTGCGGCGAAGCGAAAGATCGTCCTCGGCGAAAGTGGTCGCCTCGGCGAGATTATGCACGGTCGAGGTTCGGCTCATCGGCGATCGCCCATCCAAGTCTGACATGGCTGGCAATTGCGGCTTTCCGGCGAATTACGATCCGCGAAATGCGGCTGATATTGAAGATGGCGCGAAGCTCCTCAAGTCACAAGCAAAAATCAATGCGCGAATATATCCTCATCCGCCCAGCCGCCGAGGTCGAGCTCGACCCGCGTCGGCAAGAACCGGAAACAGGCCTCCGCCAGGGCAGTGCGATTTTCCCGGAGAAGCATCTGGTCGAGCCGCGCCTTCAACGCATGCAGATGCAGAACATCGGCGGCGGCATAGGCGAGCTGCGCCTCCGTCAGAGCAGCGGCGCCCCAGTCGGAACTCTGTTGCTGTTTGGAAAGATCGATCCCCAAAAGTTCGCGCACGAGATCTTTAAGGCCGTGCTTGTCCGTGTAGGTGCGCGTGAGTTTCGAGGCAATCTTGGTGCAATAGACCGGGCCCGCCATGACGCCGTAGGTTTTGTAAAGAACCGCGAGATCGAAGCGGGCAAAATGAAAAAGCTTCAACTTCTTCGGATCCGACAACAGCCGCACCAGGTTCGGGCTCGCGGCTTTCCCCGCCGGAATTTGCACGACGTCGGCGGAGCCGTCCCCGGGGGAAAGCTGGACGAGGCACAGGCGATCCCGATGCGGATTGAGCCCGAGGGTTTCGGTGTCGACCGCAACCACGGCACCGTAAGCCGTGAGGTCGGAAAGGTCGCCGCGGTGAAGACGGATGGTCATCAGAGATCAATCGGATTCATGGAGATGCACGATCGTGGCACATAGCGGTTAAGAAATTGGCGGTTAAAAAACCGGCGGTTAAGAAACTGGTGCCCAGGAGAGGACTCGAACCTCCACGGCTTTCACCACTGGTACCTGAAACCAGCGCGTCTACCAATTCCGCCACCTGGGCCCGGGCGTTAGGTAGTGCGCGGCCTTCCCGCTTGTCAATTGATCCGGCCTTGCTGGACGCGGGCTCGGCTATCGAGTATCGCTCGCTCGCAAAGGCCGCTCCTCGCAACACGTTCAATTCACCATGACCGAAACGCCGATCGACCATCTCGTCACGATTTACGGGGGTTCGGGCTTCATCGGCCGCCATGTGGTCCGAGCGTTCGCCCAGCGCGGATGGCGAATTCGAGTGGCCGTGCGCCGGCCCGATCTTGCCTTTCACCTGCAGCCGCTCGGCCGCGTCGGCCAGATCCACGCGGTGCAGGCAAATCTCCGCTATCCGGATTCGGTCGTGCGCGCCGCGGAAGGATCGGAGGCCGTCGTCAATCTCGTCGGCATTCTTCACGAGAGCGGTAAGCAAACTTTCGAGGCGGTGCAGGCAAGGGGCGCCGGCGCCGTCGCCAAGGCCGCGGCGGAGGCCGGGGCAAAGCTCGTGCATGTTTCGGCGATCGGCGCGGATTCGCGCTCGCCGTCGCAATATGCCCGCACTAAGGCTGCGGGCGAGAAAGCGGCTTTGTCCGCCGTGCCCTCGACCGTGATCATGCGACCTTCCATCGTGTTCGGCCCCGAAGACGACTTCTTCAACCGCTTTGCCGCCATGGCGCGCTGGCTGCCGGCGCTGCCTTTGATCGGCGGCGGCGGGACGCGCTTCCAGCCGGTCTTCGTCGGCGACGTCGCGGCCGCCATTGTCGCTGCCGTCGAGGATCGCGCAAGCCCGTCCACTGCCTATGAACTCGGCGGGCCGGAAGTAAAAACGTTTCGGGAGCTGTTGGAGCTCATGCTTCGCGAGATCGGCCGCGAGCGAATCCTCGTGCCGCTTCCTTTTGCCCTCGCGCGGCTGCAGGCGTTTTTTTTGGAGTTCCTGCCCAACCCGCCGCTCACGCGCGACCAGGTTCGCCTTCTCGAGCACGACAATGTCGTCTCCAAGACGGCGGAGCGCGAAAATCGCACGCTGAAAGAACTTGGGATCGTGCCGACTTCCTTGGAGGCCGTGCTCCCGATCTATCTCTGGCGGTTCCGCAAAGCCGGCCAGTTCTCGCGCTCCGCGATTTGAATTTACGCGAGCCAGCCCACGGCGACGCCCAGCAAGAGGACGGTGCCGATAAAGGCGCGGTAGATCACGAACGGCCAGGCGGAAAATTTTTCCAAGATCCGCAGCAATCCCCAAATCGCCACGAAAGCGGAAATCGAAGCGACGAAGAGACCCACGATCAAGATCGACCATCCGTGCAGGTCGAGGTGGGCCTGGTGCAACTCGTAAAGCTCCTTAATTCCGGCAAGCGCGATCGCCGGTATGCCGAGCAGAAACGAATAGCGCGCCGCCTCCTCGCGATTAAGATTCAGAAAAAGAGCGGCGGTCAGCGTCGATCCCGAGCGCGAGATGCCGGGAATGAGCGCCCCCGCCTGCGCGAGGCCGACGATCAACGCGTCCTTGAGCGTGACGTGATCCATCGTGCGCATGTGGTTGGTGTAGCGCTCGGCAAGCGCGAGCAAGCCGGACATCACGAGACAGGCGAGCCCAATCACGACGAGGCCGCGCAAGGGAGTGTTGCAGGCATTGAGCAGCGGCGA
>JBGPVT010000044.1:0-11557 GCA_041491825.1 Xanthobacteraceae bacterium
CAAACCCCGCCAAGGCAGAGAAAATTCTGAGCGGCGTTGCCCGTCTACAGCCAAACGCGCGCGATCATCGAGGAACGCGGAATGCATTCCGCCGCTGATCGACGGCTCGAAAATATCAGGAAGGAAAACCAGCGCGGTCCCGGCGAATTCGCTCGAACGTCAATCCGAGGCGCGGGGCCTCAATGCAGGTCGGACCACACCTTCTTCTTGGCGAGATAGGCGAGCCCGGCGAACACGAGCAGGAAGATCATCACCTGGAAGCCGATGCGCTTGCGCGCTTCGAGATGCGGCTCCGCCACCCACACCAGGAAGGCCGAGACATCGCGCGAATACTGTTCGGCCGTCGCCGGCGTGCCGTCAGTATAATTGACCTGGCCGTCCAGCAGCGGCGGCGGCATAGCGGTGCGGTGGCCGGGGAAATATTTGTTCCAGAACTGTCCTTCGGAGAGCTTAGCGTCTGCCGGTGGATCCTCGTAGCCGGTGGTGTAAGCGTAAATAAAATCCGGTCCGCCTTCTTGGTATTGCGTAACGATGTCGAATAGCCCGCGTGGAAGTCCGGCTTCGACACCGCGTGCTTTTGCGATCACCGATAAGTCCGGCGGCAACGCGCCGTTGAAGCGCGCGCGCGCGGCCTGCTCGTTCGGATCCGGCGAGGGAAAATAATCGGACAGCCGGCCCGGACGGTCGAACATCTCGCCCTTGTCATTCGGCCCGTCGTTGATGCGATATTCGCTCGCCACCTGCTTCGCCTGCGCTGGCGAAAAGTCGGGGCCGCCCGGCTGCGCCAGGTTGCGGAAGGCGACATACTTCATGCCGTGGCAGGCGGAGCAAACTTCACGATACACGTGGAAGCCGCGTTGAATCTGCGCGCGGTCGAAGGTGCCGAACGGCCCGGCGAAGCTCCAGATTTGCCGCGGCGGCACGGGAGTATGCTGCTCTTGCGCGATCGCCGACGAGGCCGCCGAGACGGCGCAGGCGACGAGGAGCGGAAATGCGGTCTTGCGCATGGCGTCCCCGCTCAACCTTTCCGCTCGGGCGCGCGCGCGCCCATGGCGACCGCGGCACCGCTCTTCTTCGGCAGCACCGGCTCGGAAATCGAGGCCGGTAGCGGCCGCGGCGTTTCGAGATAGCCGAGCGCCGGCAGGATCACCAGGAAATGCAGGAAGTAATAGGCCGTGAGGATGCGCGCGACGATCACGTATCCGCCCTCGGCGGGCTTCGAGCCGAGATAGCCGAGCCCGATGCAGACGGCCAAGAGCACCCAGAAGAACTGCTTATAGAGCGGCCGAAAGCGGGCCGAGCGCACCTTCGAAGTGTCGAGCCAGGGCAGGAAGGCAAGCACGGCGATCGAGCCGAACAGTGCCAGAACGCCCAGAAGCTTGTTCGGGATCGCGCGCAGGATCGCGTAGAACGGCAGGAAGTACCATTCCGGCACGATATGCGGCGGCGTCTGCAGCGGGTTCGCCGGAATATAGTTGTCGGGATGGCCGAGATAGTTCGGAATGTAGAACACGAACCATGCAAACAGGATCATGAAGCAGACGAGCGCGAAATTGTCCTTCGCGGTCGCGTAGGGCGTGAACGGCATGGTGTCGCGGTCCGATTTCACGTCGATCCCGGCCGGATTTCCCTGCCCCACGTGATGCAGCGCCCACAGATGCAGCACCACGACGCCCACGATCATGAAGGGGAGCAGATAATGCAGCGCGAAGAAGCGCTGCAGCGTCGGCTGGTCGACCGCATAGCCGCCCCACAGCCATAGGGTGATCGCGCGCCCAAAGCCGGGAATGGCCGTGAATAGATTGGTGATGACCGTCGCCGCCCAGAAGCTCATCTGGCCCCACGGCAGCACGTAGCCCATGAACGCCGTCGCCATCATCAGGACGAAGATGATGACGCCGAGAATCCAGAGAATTTCGCGCGGCTCCTTGTACGAGCCGTAATAGAGTCCGCGGAAGATATGGATGTAGACGGCGAGGAAGAACATCGAGCCGCCGTTGGCGTGAATATAGCGCAACAACCAGCCGTAATTCACGTCGCGCATGATGTGTTCGACGGAATCGAAGGCTCCGCTCGCGGTCGGCGTATAGTGCATCACCAGCACGATGCCGGTGACGATCTGCACCACCAGCATGAAGCTCAGGATGGCGCCGAAGGTCCACCAGTAATTCAGATTGCGCGGCACCGGATAGACGACGAAAGAGTCGTGCATGAAGGAGAGCACCGGCAAGCGGCGCTCGATCCACTTCAGGATCGGATTCTTCGGTTGATATTGGCCGTGTCCTGCCATTTTCTCGTCTCGTTATCTTCAACCGATGCGGATCACGGTGTCGGAAGCGAATTCGTAAGGCGGCACTTCCAGATTGGTCGGCGCCGGACCTTTGCGAATGCGCCCCGAAGTATCGTATTGCGAGCCGTGGCAGGGGCAGAACCAGCCGTCATATTCGCCTTCGTGGCCGAGCGGCACGCAGCCGAGATGCGTGCAGATGCCGATCACCACCAGCCACTGGTCCTTGTCCTTCTTCACCCGCGCCTCGTCCGGCTGCGGATCGGGAAGATCGGAGAGCTTGACCGCGCGCGCTTCTTCGACTTCCTTCTTGCTGCGGTGAGAAATGAATACCGGTTTGCCGCGCCACTTCACGGTGAGAATCTGGCCTTCGGCGATCGGCGCAAGATCCACTTCGGTCGATGAAAGCGCCAGCACCGAAGCGTCCGGATTCATCTGATTGATGAGCGGCCAGGCAGCGGCGGCGGCTCCGACTGCGCCGACCACGGAAGTCGCGATATACAGAAAGTCACGTCTTGTCGGCTGCTCGGCCGCCTTGCTCGTCGCCACGATTCGGTCCCTGCGTTAGGCTGCCCATCCAAACGAGCGCCGCGATGCGAAATCGATGCCCCCGCCCGACCCCGCTCGCGGCGCGTGAACGGCGCCTGTTTCGACGGCTTCTAATTGCATCGTTGCTCCTTATTGTCCAGTGTTCGCATATGCGGCGAAGCGGTTTCTTGTTTGCGCAATTCGTCGAAGGAACAGAGCTTCTTGCGGGATTTTCCACAGGCTGCGCCCGGCTATGATCATCGCCCTTTATGAGCCCGACATCCCGCAGAACACCGGCACGATTCTCCGGCTCGGCGCCTGTCTCGGCATCGCGGTCCATATCGTCGGCCCCGCCGCCTTCCCCGCGACCGAAAAAGCGTTTCGCCGCGCCGGGCTCGATTATCTCGACCGGGTGAGCGTGGTGAATCATGTTTCGTTCGACACATTCGAGGACTGGCGGAAGCAAGAGGGCCGCCGGATCGTGCTCCTCTCCACAAAAGCTTCGGGTGCCCATATCGATTTGGCCTACCGCGAAAGCGACGTGCTGCTATGCGGGCGCGAATCCTCCGGCGTTCCGGAAGACGTGCACCGGGCGGCCGACGCGCGCGTGCGGGTTCCGATGCGGCAAGATTTGCGTTCGTTGAACGTGGCGGTGAGCCTCGCGATGGTGCTGGGCGAGGCGCTGCGCCAGACCGGGGGTTTTCCCCGTGATTGACGCCGCCGAACGCAAGGCCAAGGCAAGCGCCTGGTTCAAAGAGCTGCGCGACCGCATCTGCGCATCGCTGGAAGCGCTCGAAAACGAGGCGCCGAAGACGCTCTATTGGGGGGCGCCGGCCCGCTTCGAGCGCAAGGCCTGGGAGCGGAAGGATCATACCGGCGCGCCCGGCGGCGGCGGCGAGGCGGCGATGCTGCACGGCCGCGCTTTCGAAAAAGCCGGCGTGCATGTATCGACCGTGTACGGCGAGTTCGCGCCCGAATTTCGCGCGCAAATTCCGGGCGCCGAGAACGACCCGCGCTTCTCCGCCTCCGGCGTCTCGGTGATCGTGCATCCGCGCAATCCGCACGTGCCGGCCGTTCACTTGAACACCCGCTACGTGGTGACGGGGAAATCCTGGTTCGGCGGCGGCAGCGACCTGACGCCGGTTCTCGGCAAGCGGCGCGAAGCCGGCGACCGCGACGCCACCGCCTTTCATGCCGCGATGAAAACGGCATGCGACCGGCACGCTGTCGCTTCCTACGAGAAATACAAGGCATGGTGCGACGAGTATTTCTTCCTCAAGCATCGCAACGAGCCGCGCGGCATCGGCGGAATTTTCTTCGACTATCTGGACTCCGGCGATTGGGAAGCCGATTTCGCCTTCGTGCGCGAGGTCGGGCTTGCCTTCCTCGAGATTTATCCGGCGCTGGTGTGGCGGAATATCGCGACGCCCTGGAGCAAGGAAGAACGCGAGGAGCAACTCGTGCGCCGCGGCCGCTACGTGGAGTTCAACCTGCTCTACGACCGCGGCACGGCGTTCGGCCTGAAGACCGGCGGCAATGTGGACGCGATCCTCTCCTCGCTGCCGCCAGAGGTGAAGTGGCCCTGAAAAATCTCGGGGTGAGGAGAAATTTCCAAACGCTCGGAGGAGGCCACGCCCCCTCACCTGGCTCGCGCTTTCAGCGCTCGCCACCCTCTCCCCGTAAACGGGGAGAAGGTTTTTTCGCTGCGGCCTCGTCGGCGATCGAATCGAGCACTGCGCGCTCGCCCGGAAATCCGGCCGTAATCCACGCCGCTTCCGCGCGCGCGAGCGCCGCACCCAGCGCCGGACCTTTGGCGATCCCGCGATCGAGAAAATCCTTGGCCGCGAGCGGAAATTTCGGCGGCGTCCAGCGGGCGGGCAGCGTAATCAGCTCGTGCCAGGCCTTGTCGCCGGCTTTCGCCTGCGAACGCGCGAGCGCAAGCAACGCCCGGTCGCGGAAATTCTCGGCCCCGATTTTATAGAGAAGCGCCCGCGCGACTTGCTCGCCGCGATCGGGCGATATCTGCCACCAGCCCTCGCCCATCGATTGCAGCCGGCGGGACTCGGCATTGGCGAGCCGCAATCGGTCACGTAACCGCTCGGCGTCCTCGACGACGAAGACGGCGAGCGCGCCGAGGCGCCGGACCGCGTCCGCTGCGAGGCCGATCGCCTGCTCCGTCTTCATCATGTTGGCGAAGCTCGCAAGCAGCGGAACGCCGCCCAATACGCTTCCCAGGAGACCCGCCTCGCCCATGACCGCGAGCGCGGGGACCGCGTGCTTGGCGACGAATAGCTTGAACAGCTCGGCCCGCACGCGCTCGCGCGAAAGCATGGCGAGTTCGCCGCGCGCGCGAATGCAGGCGGCAAGTCCCGCCGCATCCGGCGCGCCCTCGCCATAGGCGGCGTGAAAGCGGAAGAAGCGCAACACCCGCAGATAATCCTCGCGGATGCGCGCGCCGGGATCGCCGATAAAACGGACGCGCCGCGCCTCGATGTCCTTGAGCCCGCCGACGAAATCGGCCGCGCTTCCGTCGCGCGCGAGAAACAGCGCGTTGATCGTGAAGTCGCGGCGTTCGGCGTCCTTCTTCCAGTCGCGCCCGAAGCGCACCTTGGCGTGACGCCCGAAGGTTTCGACGTCCTCGCGGAGCGTCGTCACCTCGAACGGCTTGCCGTCGACCACGACCGTCACCGTCCCGTGCTCGATTCCGGTCGGCACCGGATGGAACCCGGCCTTGCCCGCCCGCCGCACGACTTCGTCGGGAACGGCGGTGGTGGCGATGTCGATCTCGCCGACCGGGAGCCCGAGCAGCGTGTTGCGCACGGCGCCGCCGACGACGCGCGCTTCCTCGCCGTCGGCATCGAGCACGTCCAAAAGCCGGGAGAGCGGCGCCTGGTCGAGCCA
This sequence comes from Xanthobacteraceae bacterium, assembly GCA_041491825.1. Lineage (GTDB taxonomy): Bacteria > Pseudomonadota > Alphaproteobacteria > Rhizobiales > Xanthobacteraceae > Palsa-892. The sequence goes on from JBGPVT010000044.1 coordinate 5,717, forward strand.
TGCCCGCTCGCCCGCCGCGAGAACGCGCCTTTCTCCTTCGCTCATTTGATCTGGCCGGGCACGAGATTGCCGTTGTTGATGTGCGCCGGCGTATAGGTGCCGCCCGGTGGCGCCCCGCCGAAATGCGCAAACACAATCAGGCTCGCGATGACCAAGACGCAGCCCGCGACGCCGAGCCCGGCGAGCACGTCGCGCCGCCAATGCTCCGCCTCGCGCGCGTCGCGCTCGGTCGCGAACAGATAGATCGCGTAGACGGCGAAAGGCGTCAGGAACAGAAGTATTTCGATCAGCGTTCTGCTCATGCGTAAAGCCGTTCGTAGAGCCGGCGGATGATGCCGGCGGTGACGCCCCAAATGTAGCGCTCGCCATAGGGCATCGCATAGTAGCTCCGCGCGACGCCTTTCCACTCGCGGCTATGGCGGGCGTGATTGTCCGGCGACATCAGGAAATCGAGCGGCACCTCGAAGGCATCCGTCACTTCGCGCGGATTGAGCGCAAGCTTGAAGCCGGGCGTCACCAGCGCCACCACCGGCACGATGCGGAAGCCGGTGCCCGAAAGATACGGGTCGAGATAGCCGAGCGTAGAGACGAATTCGCGGCGAAGCCCGATTTCCTCCTCGCTCTCGCGAATCGCGGCGGCGGCGGGATCGGCGTCGCCCTCGTCGATGCGGCCGCCGGGGAAGGCGACCTGCCCCGAATGGCTGGAAAGGTCGCTCGATCGCTGGGTCAGAAGAAATGCCGGCGCCGCGCGCGCGACGACGGGGACGAGCACGGCCGCCGCGCGAAACGGCTTGTCGGCGAGCACCGCCGCGATGTCGGACGCCATGCGGTGGTCGCCGTATTGCGAGGCGAGTTCGGCAAGCGAAACCGCGGCGTCCAGTCGATCGGGCGGCGTCTGCGAAAGCCGCTGCTTCGCGCGCAGGGCGAAATCGCGCGCGGGCAGGGAGAGCGCATCCATGGCCGACGGCGGCAACATCATGCGAATCCCGCGATCGCCGCTTCCGGCGCCATGGCGAAAAATTCTCCCGTCGAGGCGACGCCGAACATGCGCCGGCCGCCCTCCTCGCGCACCTCGCCGATCGCGACGAGATCGAAGAACAAGGCACGGGTGACCTTGGCCCACAAATCGCGGCGCACATGCAGATAGGGCCGCAAGCCGCCGGTGCCCGCCTCCGGCTCGAAGCGCAGCCGATGCTCCGCGTCGCAGCGCACGACGTCGTCCACATTGGTGCGGAAGATGAGGCTTTGCTGCGGCCCGCGGTTCTCGATTTCCATCTCGACCGCGAGGAACGGTGCATCGTCCACGCGGATGCCGACCTTCTCGACCGGCGTCACCAGGAAATAGCACCCGCCCTCGCGCTTCACCACCGAGGCGAAGAGGCGAACGAGCGCCGGCCGCCCGATCGGCGTACCGAGGTAAAACCAGGTGCCGTCGGTTGCGATCCGCATGTCGAGATCGCCGCAAAAGGGCGGATTCCACTTCTCGACTGGTGGGTATTTGCCCTTGCCCAGCGCCGCGGCAAGGGATTCCAGCGCCTTGGTACCGGCTTCAACCATGACTTTCTCCGCCTGGGACGCCCTTACAATATTGTGATCGGCGGGCCCAACTTCGATTCCGCAAAGCATAGCCTAGGCTTAAGATTCCTAGGACTGCCTTGATTGCGGCTGAGTCGCGGGTTCTGCTGCATGGAATTTGCGTCGCGATCGAGGTGTGCATCACCGAGGGGTCGCGGAAGACCCCGGACGGCCAAAAAGCCGTCCCACCGGCGGAGGACCGAATGACGTCCGCGAAGAGCGAAACCCCCGAGACCCTCGACCAGATGATCGTGCGCGCGGCGGAAACAACCGCCGCCAGCATCCGCGCGGCGCGCGCGGCCATCGGCGCCGTCATCTTCGGCCAGGACGAGGTGGTCGATCGCGCGCTCATTACCGTTCTCGCCGGCGGCCACGCGCTGCTCGTCGGCGTGCCGGGCCTCGCCAAGACCAAACTCGTCGACACCATGGGCACCGTGCTCGGCCTGGAAGCGCGCCGCATCCAGTTCACGCCCGACTTGATGCCCTCCGACATCCTCGGCGCCGAGGTGCTGGAGGAAAGTGCCGCCGGCAAGCGCTCGTTCCGCTTCATCCGCGGGCCGATCTTCTCGCAGCTCCTGCTCGCCGACGAGATCAATCGCGCGAGCCCGCGTACGCAGTCGGCCCTCCTGCAGGCGATGCAGGAATATCATGTGAGCGTGGCCGGCAGCCGCCACGACGTACCCCGGCCCTTCCACGTGCTCGCGACCGAAAACCCGATCGAGCAGGAAGGCACCTATCCGCTGCCCGAGGCGCAGCTCGATCGCTTCCTGATGGAGATCGACGTCTCCTATCCCGGCCGCGAGGCCGAGCGGAAGATCCTGTTCGACACCACCGGCGTCGACGAGACGAAGCCGCGCGCCGCCATGTCCGCCGACGACCTGGTCGCCGCGCAGCGGCTCGTGCGCCGGATCCCGGTCGGCGAGTCCGTGGTCGAGGCGATCCTCGATCTCGTGCGTTCGGCGCGTCCCGGCGCCGACGCCGATGGTCCTTCCAAGCTCATCGCCTGGGGGCCGGGTCCCCGCGCCAGCCAAGCGCTGATGCTCGCGGTGCGCGCCCGCGCGCTGCTCGACGGCAGGCTCGCGCCCTCGATCGACGACGTGCTGGCGCTCGCCGAACCCGTGCTCAAGCACCGCATGGCGCTCACTTTCGGCGCGCGCGCCGACGGCGAGACCATCGAAGGCGTCGTCGCAAGGCTGAAAGCAAGGATTGCATGAACGAAGCGCGCGCCGGTTCTCGCAACCTTCGCGACGGCGCTCCGGTTCGCGCCGCGACGGGAGCCGCCCTTCGCCTCGTCGCCGCGATGCCGCGGCTCGTGCTCGAGGCAAGGCGCGTGGCGGCCTCGGTCTTTCACGGCCTGCACGGACGCCGCCGTGCCGGTCCCGGCGAGAACTTCTGGCAATATCGCCGTTTCATGTCGGGCGAGCCCGCGAGCCGCGTCGACTGGCGGCGCTCGGCGCGCGACGACCATCTCTATGTGCGCGAGCGCGAATGGGAGGCGGCGCACACGATTTGGATCTGGCCCGACCTTTCGCCTTCGATGGAATTCGCTTCGCCCTTGGTGTGGGAAACGAAGCGCGACCGCGCGCTCGTGCTCGCCTTCGCGCTCGGCGAATTGCTCGTGCGCGGCGGCGAGCGCATCGGTATTCCCGGCATCATGCGGCCGACCGCCAACCGCGCCGTGGTCGAGCGCATGGCGGAGGCGATCATTCATGCGACCGCCGCGCCGCGAAGCCTGCCGCCGCTCTTCGTCGCGGGTCCGCGCGACGAGGTCTGCGTCCTCGGCGATCTGTGGAGTCCGGCCGCCGAGGTCGTGAGTTCAATCGCCAATCTGTCGGCGAACGGCGCCGGCGGCCACGTGGTGCAAATCGTCGATCCGGCGGAAGAGACCTTCCCCTATTCCGGCCGGGTGGAGTTCTTCGAGCCCGAGGGCGCGGGCTCGATCACCGTCGGCCGCGCCGAAAGCTGGCGTGACGATTACGTCCGGCGCATCGCCGACCATCGCGAGGCGATCCGCATCGAAACCGACCGCAGAAGCTGGAGCTTCGCCGTCCATCGCACCGATCGGCCGGCGAGCGAGCTGTTGCTGGCGCTGCGGGCGCGCATGGGCGAGGCCCGCGACGTGGTCGCCCGTCGGCGTCCGTCGGACCTGGCGCTGCCTGAGGCGGAGCGAGCCGCATGATCGGCCTGCCGCTCGGATTCACCTCGCCCCTCTTGCTGCTCGCGCTCGCGGCACTCCCGATTCTGTGGTGGCTGTTGCGGCTCGTGCCGCCGCGGCCGCGGCGCATCACCTTCCCGCCCACGCGGATTCTGTTCGACATCGAGCCCAAGGAAGAAACCCCCGCCCGCACGCCCTGGTGGCTGACCGCGCTTCGGCTGTTGCTCGCCGCTCTCATCGTGATCGCGGCGGCGGGACCGATATGGAACCCGCCGCCGGCCGGCACCCGCGCGAGCGGACCGACGATTCTTCTGATCGACTCCGGTTGGCCTTCCGCGGCTTCGTGGCGCGAGCGGCTGCGCACCGCCGCCGCGATCATTGCCCGCGCCGAGGCCGAGGGCCGCCCGCTCGCGCTGCTCGCAAGCGGCGCGCCGCCGAAGGATGCTTCGCTCCTCCGCTCGGGCGAAGCGCGCGAGGCGCTTCGGCTGCTCGCGCCCTCCGCGCATACGCCCGAGCGCGCCGAGCTTTTGCAGCCGCTCGGCCGCCTGTTGCAGCTCAATCCGGAGGCATCGGTCATTTGGTTCACCGACGGCGTCGATCTCGGCGACGGGGCGGCCTTCACCGAAAAGCTCGGCGAACTCGCGCGCGACCGGCTGACGATCGTCAATGGCGGCGTAAAGAGCACGCACGCGCTCGCCGATGCCGACAACGCCGCCGGCGGGCTCGCGGTCAAGGTTTTGCGCGCGGACGATAGCGCGCCTGCGCTAGGCGCGGTCCGCGCCCGCGACCTGCGCGGGCTCGCGCTCGGCGACGCTATTTTCGCGTTTCAGGCGGGCGAGCGCGAAACCGAAGCGCGCTTCGACCTTCCGGTCGAGATCCGAAACGACATCGCCCGCATCGAAACCGTAAGCGAGCGCGCGTCCGGCGCCGTCCAACTTCTCGACAAGCGCTGGCGGCGGCGGACGGTCGGCGTCGTCTCGGGCGCCACCGCCGACACGAGCCAGCCGCTGCTTGCCGCGACCTTTTATCTGTCGCGCGCGCTCGGGCCCTTCGCCGACGTGCGCCTTGCCGAAGGTGCGGCGCCCGCCGAAGCGATCACCCGTTTCCTCGATTCTAGGCTGCCGGCGCTGATCCTTTCCGATGTCGGCACGATCGCGCCCGCCGCGCGCGAACGGCTGGTGCGCTGGATCGAGGAGGGCGGCCTCCTGATCCGCTTCGCGGGCCCGCGCTTGGCCGCGACCGACGACGATCTCGTGCCGGTGCAATTGCGGCGCGGCGGGCGCGTTCTCGGCGGCAGCCTCTCGTGGGAGCAGCCGCAGAAGCTCGGCCAGTTTTCGCACGAGGGCCCTTTCCACGACCTCGTCGTTCCGAACGATGTGACGGTGACGCGGCAGGTGCTGGCCGAGCCCGACGGCAGGCTCGCCGAGCGCACCTGGGCGACGCTCGCCGACGGCACGCCGCTCGTCACCGCCGAGCGGCGCGGACGCGGCCTCTTGGTGCTCTTTCACGTGTCCGCCGACTCGGCATGGTCGAACTTGCCGCTCTCCGGCACCTTCGTCGAAATGTTGCGCCGGGTTGTGGCGCTCGCGGGCTCCGCCGGCGGACCGGCCGCGGAGCCCACGCCGCCTTCGGAACGCCGGCAAGCGCCGACCGTGGCGCCGAGCCGGCTGCTCGACGGCTACGGCGTGTTCACGGCGCCGGGGCCGACCGCGCGGCCGATCCCCGCCGACTACCAGGGGCGGGCGGTCTTCGATCATCCGCCGGGATTCTACGGCCCGCCGGAAGGCCTGTCGCCGTGAACACGCTGGCGCCGCGCGACCGGCTCGCCCCCCTCGATCTCTCGGTGACCGGCGCCCGCATCGAGCCCTATCGCCAGGGCGAGCCGGCCGATCTCCGCGCCGCCGCCCTGATCGGCGTGTTGACCTTGCTCACCGCCGACGCCCTGATCGTCTTCGTGCTTGCGGGCGGATGGACGCGGCTCACTTGGCGCCGGGCGGCGGCCGTGCTTGCTTTCGCAATCGTATTGGCGCCGGCCGCGGACCGGGCCTGGGCGCAGGCTGTGGCACCGTTGGCGGCACCGAAGGCGGCGACGCAGGGCGCGGCGCCGAAAG
>JBGPVT010000045.1:0-11544 GCA_041491825.1 Xanthobacteraceae bacterium
CGTCCTCGCCGAATTCGACGAGCAGGATCGCCTCGGGTTCGCCGCGCACGAACTCTTGGAGCGTCGGGCGGAACATGGCGATTTCGGAGGCAAGCTCGATCATGGTGCGATCGACGAGTTCGACCGCGATCGGCCCGAGCTTGACGATATGCCGGGCGGCGTCCATCGCCGCGTGGAAGCTCGCGAAATGGCAAGCGCCGACCGCGCGCTTGCCTAAGAGCGGCCAAAGTTTCAGCTCGACCTTGGTGGTGAAGGCGAGCGTGCCTTCGGAGCCGACGAGGATGTGCGCGAGATTGGCGTCGTTCTTTCCCGGCGCCAGCGCGTCGAGATTGTAGCCGCCGACCCGGCGCTGCACCTCCGGAAAGCGCGCCTCGACTTCGCCCGCCTCGCGCGCGCCGATCGCAAGAAGATCGCGCGCGAGGGGCTTCAGCGGCGAGGACGCGGGAATGTCCGACAAATCCGCGTGTAGGGGACCGAAATGCGCCGGCGTTCCGTCGGCGAGCACGGCGTCGATCGAGAGCACGTTGTCGCGCATGGTGCCGTAGCGGAGCGAGCGGCCGCCGCAGGAATTGTTGCCGGCCATGCCGCCGATCGTCGCCCGCGAGGCGGTGGAAATATCGACCGGAAACCACAGGCCGTGCGGCTTCAGCGCGCGATTGAGATCGTCGAGCACGATGCCGGGCTCGACCGCGCAGCGGCGGGCCGTGACATCCAATTCCACGATGCGGTTCAGCGATTTCGAGCAATCGACGACCAACGACTCGTTCACCGTCTGGCCGCATTGCGACGTGCCGCCGCCCCGCGGCAACACGCTCGCGCCCTCCGCGCGCGCGAGCGCGATCGCGCGCTCGGCGTCCTCGATCGTGCGCGGCACCACGACGCCGATCGGCATCATCTGATAATGCGAGGCGTCGGTGGCGTAGCGGCCGCGGCTGAAGCGGTCGAAGAGCACGTCGCCCTCGACCTCGGCCTTGAGGCGGCGCTCGAGCCCCGGCATCAGCCTTGCCGCCATTCTATTTCCTTTCCTTCACTCGCTTCTCGCTGTCGGCCGATTCATCGGCTTTACCGCGTGGAATTTACACTTATAGAGTGGCGCGCGCATTGTGCGGCGCGCTTTTTCGCGTTAGGTAGCCGCCGCGCGCGGTCCTCGCGCGGCAAGCATTCAGGGGCGGGAACGATGGCCAAGAACACGTCGCGCGTCGCAGGGCGCCATTTTCTTCATATTCCGGGCCCGACGCCGCTTCCCGACCGCGTGTTGCGGGCGATGGACAACGCCATCATCGATCATCGCGGCCCCGAATTCGCCAAGCTCACCAAGCGCGTGCTCGAAGGCATCAAGACGATCTTCAAGACCGCAAAGCCCGTGATCATCTACACCGCGACCGGCACCGGCGCCTGGGAAGCCTCGCTCGTCAACACGCTTTCGCCCGGCGACCGCGTCTTGATGGTCGAGACCGGCCAGTTCGCGTCGCTGTGGAAGAACATGGCGACGAGGCTCGGCCTCAAGCCCGAGTTCATCGAGACCGACTGGCGAACCGGCGCCGACCCGAAGGCGATCGAGGCGCACCTGAAGAAGGACAAGGCGCACGAAATCAAGGCGGTCTGTATCCTCCATAACGAAACCTCGACCGGCTGCCTTTCGCCGGTGGCGGAGATTCGCAAGGCGATCGACGCGGCCGGCCACCCGGCGCTGTTCATGGTCGACACCATCTCCTCGCTCGCCTCCACCGACTATCGCCACGACGAATGGGGCGTCGACGTCACCGTCGGCGGCGCGCAAAAAGGCTTGATGTTGCCGCCCGGCATGTCGTTCAACGCGGTCAGCGACAAGGCGCTCGCGGCCTCGAAGACGTCGAAATTCACCAAGTCGTTCTGGTCGTGGGACGACATGCTCAACATGAACAAGCAGGGCTTCTTCCCCTACACGCCCGCGACCAACATGCTCTATGGCCTGCGCGAGGCGATCGACATGCTGCACGAGGAAGGGCTCGACAACGTCTTCGCCCGCCACGACCGCCATGCGGAAGCGACGCGGCGCGCGGTGCGCGCCTGGGGCTTAGAGATCATGTGCCGCGATCCGAAATATTATTCGCCGACGATCACGGCGGTGTTGCTGCCCGAAGGCCACGACGCCGACGCCTTCCGCGCGCTCGCGCTCGAGCAATTCAACATTTCCTACGGGATGAGCTTCGGAAAATTCGCCGGCAAGATGTTCCGCATCGGCCATCTCGGCGACATCAACGATCTCACGCTTCTAGGCGCGCTCGCCGGCACCGAAATGGCGCTGGCGCTCGCGGGCGTGCCGCACAAGAAAGGCGGCGTGCAGGCGGCGATGGACTATCTGACGGGGGCGGCGCGGGGTCCGGCGCGCGCGGCGGCGGAGTAGCGCTCGCTCAGTTGGCTTCGATGCCCTTGCCGCGGCGCAGGCTCGTTTCCAGAAGATCGATATTGTTCTGGATGCGCGGGCTCGACGGATCCTTCGCGCGCGCCGCGTAGAGTTTCGCCCGCGCGCGCTTGTAATCGCCGCGCAGCAGATACGAATAGCCCTGATTGTTGAGAATCTCCGGCGTCGGCCCGAGAATTCTGAGCGCCTGCGCGTAGGCGCGATCGGCGTGATCGAAGCGCTTCAAGCGGTCGTAGGAGGCGGCAAGCCCGATCCAGGCTTCGGCGTCGCGCGGCGACATTTCCACCGCGCGGCGGAAATAGCGCTCGGCGAGCCCGTAGTCGCGCTCGCGGAAGTGCCGCTTGCCGAGATTGAGATCGTCGTTTTGATTGCTGCCGAGAAGTCCGTCGGTGGCGGCGTATTCGACATCGGTGGAGCCCGCCGGCACCACGGTCGCGCCGGTGACGAAGGTGCCGGTCGTCTCCGGCTCGGCGGCGCCCGGCGGATTCGCCATCGTGCCGCCGTCAGCGGAGACGAGATCGAACTGCTGGGAAGTCTTGTCGCAGCTGGCGAGCCAGAAGAGACAGGCCACTATAGCGACGAGCGATCTAGCGGTTACTCTCATCACGCGCCTCGAAGCCGCAAGACGAGCGATCGACCGGACTGGTTGAGCGCGCGAACGCGGGAACAGCGGCACCCCCACGCGATGCCGACGGGCAACGTAAATAGCCGCGGTTAACAATTCCTCGCCGAAGGCGACAACCCAGGCCGGCAAAGGGTTTGCGGCGGCGGGCGCGAACGTCAATAGGGGCCGTATTTCACGCGGATATAGGCGGGCAACAGCGTGACGATGATCAGGACCGGAAAGATGCAGAGGATGAGCGGCACGGAGAGCTTGGAAGGAAGGCTGTAGGCTTTCTCCTCGGCACGCGACAGGCGCTTGTGGCGCATCTCGTCGCTGTAGACGCGCAAGGCGTCGGTCAGGCTCGAGCCGAGTTCGCTCGATTGCTGCAGGAGGGTCGCGAACGCGCGCGCTTCGTCGAGCCCGAGCCGGTCGCCGAGATGCTCGAGCGCTTCCGAAAGCGTGCGGCCCGCCCTGATTTCGAGCGTCGCCATGTGAATGTTGGCGCTGAGCGAGCGATACGAAACGGCGAGTTCGCGGCCGACGCGGTCGAGTGCGGCTTCCATGCTGAGGCCGGCCTCGGCGCAAACGACCAGGAGATCCATAAAGTCGGGAAAGCCCGCCCGGTGCTCGTTCCGACGGGTGGAGATCCGCCGGCCGAGATAGAGGCTCGGACCGTAATAGCCGGCGAGACCGGAAAACGCGATGAGGAGCCAGCGCGAATTCGTGCTCATGTCGGGATCGAAAATGGGGAGCGCGATGAAAGCCGCGATCGCGAGCCCGACCGCGAGACCCGTGCGCGCGACGAAAAAGAATCCGGCGGCGCTCGGATTGAGAAAGCCGGCTTGCACGAGCTTGCTCCGCAACAGCTTCATGTTGCCGCCGTCGGCGGCGGAATAGTAGCGCACGGTGTAATCGAGAAGCTTCTGCGTCGCCTTCAGGCTCGCGTCGCGGAGCGAATTTTTCTTACTCTCGCGCCGGCTGCGGCCGTCGGTCAACACGTCGGCGGCGCGCCGCTTGACCGAGCCGCGCACGCGCATGAAGGCCATCACGACGAAGGCGAGCGTCGCCACCGCGAGAAATACGAAAATTCCGAGCAAAATAAACGGACTGCCACCGGTGAGCTCGAGCAGGAGATCGAGGATCGCATCCATCGCTCAGATCCTGAAATTGACGAGCTTGAACATGATCAAATTGCCCATCACCATCCAGCCGCCGGCGCAGGCCAGCACGATTTTCGTCATTTCGACTTGCCAGACGCTTCCGTAGAAATCCGGCGCCATCACCTGCAAGACGAGGAACATCGCGATCGGCAATCCGGAAAGGATGATCGCCGAGAAGCGCCCTTCGGCGGCGAGCGCCTTGATCTTGCGGCGCATCTTGAAGCGCTGGCGGATCACGGCGGAAAGATTGCCGAGAATTTCGCTCAAATTGCCGCCGGTCGAGCCTTGAATCGCCACCGCCGTCACGAACAGCGGCAAGTCATCCTGCCCGACGCGGAAATAAAGATTGCGCAGCGCCGTCTCCAAATCGGCGCCGTAGGTGATTTCGTCCGACACCATGCCGAACTCGGTGCCGACGGGGTCCGGCATTTCGCGGCCGACCATCTGCACCGCCACCGGCACCGGATGGCCGGCGCGGAGGCTGCGGACGATGATGTCGATGGCGTCGGGAAACTGCGCGCCGAAATTCTTGTGGCGGCGGCCTCGCATCATTTTCAGCGCCAAGTACGGAAGCGCGAAGGCCGAAAACGCCGCGGCCGAAAGCGCGGGAACGAGATTGAAGCCGTACCAGAGAAGAGCGCAAAAGATGATCGCGGCAACGGCGGCCATGATCGCCGCGAATTTCCACAAGCCGATCGTCAATCCCGACTGCATCACCAGCCGGTTGAGCGACTGCAGCGTGGTGAGGCTGTAATCGCCGCCGGAGGTGAGCGAGCGCTCGCGCCGCAACTGCACGAGAATATTTTCGCGGTTCGGCTCCACCTGCATCAGTCGCATGCGGCGGTTGACCGTCGTCTTGTAGGAGGCGGTCGAGAAAAACACGAGATAGAGCGCCTCGACGAGCAGGATCGTCGCGACCGCCGCGAAGAGATAAATCAGCGTGACCTGGTCGAACTCGAACGGCATTTGGCTTAAAGCTGCTTGGAGGGATCGAAATAGCTTCCGGGAATCGTGATTCCCTGCGCCACGAGGTCGCCGAGAAAGCGCGGGCGCACGCCGGTCGCCTGGAAGTGACCTTCCACCTTGCCGTCGTCGCCGGTCGAGGTGCGGACGTATTTGAAGATTTCCTGCATCTGGATGATGTCGCCCTCGAGCCCGGTGATCTCGGCGATCGAGGTGACGCGGCGTTTGCCGTCGGAAAAGCGCTGCAGCTGCACGATCACGCGGATGGCGGCGGCGATCTGCCCGCGAATCGAGGCGATGGTCATCGGCATGCCGGCCATGCCGATCATCTGCTCGAGGCGCGAGATCGCGTCGCGCGGCGTGTTGGCGTGAATGGTGGCCATCGAGCCTTCGTGGCCGGTGTTCATCGCCTGCAACATGTCGAAGGCTTCCTCGCCGCGGCACTCGCCGAGGATGATGCGGTCGGGGCGCATGCGGAGCGCGTTCTTGACCAGCTCGCGCTGGCGAATCTCGCCCTTGCCCTCGATGTTCGGCGGACGGGTTTCCATGCGGCCCACATGCGGCTGCTGCAATTGCAGTTCCGCCGCGTCCTCGATGGTGACGAGGCGCTCTTTCTCGGAAATGAAGGAAGACAAGGCGTTGAGCATCGTCGTCTTGCCGGAACCGGTGCCGCCGGAGACGATCAGCGTCACGCGCGCGCGCACGGCGGCGGCCATCAGCACCGCCATTTGCGGGCGGATCGCGCCCATGTCGACGAGCCTGTTCAGGTTGAAGGGTTTCTTCGAGAATTTGCGGATCGAGACCAGCGGGCCGTCGACCGCGATCGGACGCACCGCGACGTTGACGCGCGATCCGTCGAGGAGGCGCGCGTCGCACAAGGGATGCGATTCGTCGACGCGGCGGCCGACCGCCGAGACGATCTTGTTGACGATGCGCAGGAGATGCGATTCGTCCTTGAAGCGGACGAGCGTGGGCTCCAGCATGCCCCGGCGCTCGACGAAAACGCATTCGTGCCCGTTGATCAGGATGTCGTTGACGCTGGGATCCTTGAGCAACGGCTCGATCGGGCCGAGACCGGTCATTTCGTCGAGAATTTCGGCGACGAAGTCGTTGAGCTCCTGGGCGTTCAACGGCAGCCGCTCGGCGAGCGTGTATTGCGACACGAGCCCGTGAATCTGCTTCTTCATTTCCTCTTCGGGCAGCTTCGCGAGCGCGTCAAGGTTGATCTCCTCGATCAGGCGGCGGTGCAGCCTGACTTTGGCATCGAGCAATTTCGCGCTGAGCAGCGGATTGCCGGCCTCCGGCGCGATCTCGGGCGCGGCGATCGCCGGCAGCTCGCTCAGAAACGACGACGGGTCCATTTCCGCCGCGGCCGGCGGAAACTCGGGGTCGGCGGCCTTGCGCGTGGTGAAACGGCCCAGCATCGCGGGACCTCAGCGCGCCCAGAAAAAGCTGCGGCTTTCCGCCGGAGCATTTTGCTTTTTCGCCGCCTTCAAGGCGGCCTGCGGCGCGATCAGCTTCTTGATCGCGGCCGCGACGTTGTTGCCGGGTTTCACGTCTTCGAGCGGAATGCCGCGGTCGATGGCTTCCCGCACGATGCGGTAGTTATTGGGGATCGCGCCGGCGAAGGCGGGCCCGAGCGCCTTTTCGATGTCCGCGCGCCTGAGGCCCGGCGTGAACATCCGCTGCTCGAAGCGGTTGACGATGACCTGCGGATTGCAGTTCTCGCCGAGCCGTTCGCGGATCGCGGAAAGAAGCTGCTTGGCGAGTCGGAGTCCCGGCACCGTCATCTCGCTCACGATGAAGAGCTTGTTCGACCCTTGCAGGATGTTGTCGGTCCACGAGAACCAGGTTCGCGGCATGTCGACCACGACGTAGTCGAAATTGGCGGAGACGAGATCGAGGATCCGCGTCACCACCAAGGGATCGAAGGAGCGCATTTCCGTCGGCCGGTTGGGCGCGGCGATCACGGCGAGGCCGGAAGCATGGTGCGAAAGCATCACTTCGAGGAGATGCCGGTCGAGCCGTTCGGGCCGCGGCTCGATTTCGCTCAAGTCGAGGCGCGGCTCGAGGTCGAGATAATCGACGCAGGCGCCGTGCTGGAAATCGAGATCGATGAGGCAGACGGAAGCGGCGTTGCCCTTGCCGCCGAGCAGCGAAAGCGCCGTCTGGATCGCGAGCGTCGTGACGCCGACGCCGCCGGCGGCCGGCAGGAAGGTGTAGATCTGCGCCTCGATCGAGTCTCCGCCGGCGGAGCCTTTGGCGGCGCGCGCGCAGGCGCGGACGAGATCGATCGCTGCCACCGGCTTCACCAGGAAGTCGGCGATCCGGATCTGCAACAGCTTGCGGGCGAGCGTTTGATCGAAAGCCTGCGTCACGACGACGAGCGGCGGCGCGCCGCCGAGCCGGTTGGCAAGGCGATGAAGCGCCACCAACTCGTCCTGGTGGCGGGCATCGAGATCGACGACGACGACGGTGGCGTCGCGGGCGTCGAGCCTCGCGCCTTCGTCGAGGATCGTGCCCTTGACCACGGAGAGCTCGATCTGGGCGTTGTTGCCGAAGGTGGCGCGAACGAGTTGCTCGAACTCGGCGTCGGCGGTGAGCGCCGCCACGCGCGTCTTGTTCGCATCGCTATTGGGCCGATCGAGCATGGGGGAAACCGGCGCGGCCCCCTCGGGAGCCGCGTTTGTCCTTGTTAGGGGCTAACCGACGGCGCCGCCGCCGGAGCGGATTGCGTTGGGCTGATCGAGCTGGTGCCGATCCCGACCGGCGGCGTGACCTTGTTCGTCCGGTAGCGCTCGACCGCTCCTTGCATTTTTTGTCCGTTGCTCTCGATGTCGCGGTATCCCGCCGCCTCCGGCCACATATCGACCGCGTGCGTGACCTTGTTCGCCGCCACCGCGTCGCCGGCCCGGAAGGAGACGGTGTCGCGGCGGTCATAATACATGTCGGAACATGCCGCGAGCAGCGAGCCGCAGAGAAACGCGGCCGTGAGCGCGCGGAAACGAGAACGATCAACGGCTCGCGACATGGACGCCTCCTTGCGGCAGCTCGAGGGCGTGAGCGCCTGCTTGCGGCAGATCGAGGATGTGGCCGCCCTCCGGCCCTGCCGGATCGGTGGAAATGTCCTGCACCGGCGCGCGCCGCACTTCGGGCTGGCCGTTCAGGAAGAAGTCGGTGTCGTTCGCCGGCAGCGAGTTGTCGAGCGGCGTCCGCACCATGTCGATCGGCCGGGCGGGACGAACGATGCGCGGCGTCACGATGATGGCAAGATCCGTTTCTTTCTTCTGATACTGGGCGCTGCGGAAGAGCGCGCCGAGAATCGGAATGTCCGCGATCCAGGGCAGTTGCTGCTGGTTCGTGGTGCTGTCCGCCTGCAGAAGGCCGGCGATGGCGAAGCTTTGGCCGTCGCGGAGCTCGACCGTGGTGCTCGCGCGCCGCACGATCAGGCTCGGGATCTGCACGCCGCCGACGGAGAAGGTGTTCGACGGGTCGAGCTGGCTCACTTCCGGCTCGATCTTGAGATTGATCAAGCCGTTCGCCAGCACGGTGGGCGTGAAGGCAAGACCGACGCCGAATTTCTTGAACTCGATCGTGATCTGCTGCAGCGTCCCCATGACCGGGAACGGAAATTCGCCGCCGGCGAGAAAGCTCGCCGTGTCGCCCGAAAGGGCCACGAGATTGGGCTCGGCGAGCCGGCGGGCGACGCCGCGATCCTCGAGCGCCTTGATCAGGACGTCGGCCTCGACGCCCTTGCCGAGCAAGGTCGCCATGATGGTGCCGAACGGCGTCGAATTGGAGAGAAGCCCCGGAGTGCCGAGGCTCGCGGTCACCGTTTTACCGATGATGTTCCAATTGATGCCGAGCTCGCGGCTCGCCTCGCGCGAAGCCTCGACGAAACGGACCTCCAACAGCACCTGCTGCGGCTGCGTGACGCCGATCGAATTGATCACGTCGGGCCCGAATTGCTTGGCCATCGTCACCGCCTTGTCGACGATGACGGCGTCGGGCGCGGTGCCGGAGAGCATGATGCGGCCGTTCACCGGCGTCGCCTTGATGTGCGCCCTCGGGAATTGCCGCGCGAGCTCCGACGAAAGCTTTACGACGTCGTAGGAAACCTCGACGTCGAAGATGCCGACCTGCTTCTTGCCCTCGGCGTAAACCACGACGCGCGTGGTGCCGATCTTCTTGCCGAGAACGGAGACCGTCCGGTCGGTGAGCGGGTTGACGTCGGCGATTTCCGGGTCGCCCACCACGACTTCCATGAAGCTCTGATCGGTGCGGATATCCTCCGACTTGCCGATCACGACATTGACGCCGATGACGCGCTTGCCCATCTGGACGAGCCGCGGCTCCGCCGCCTGCGCCCCGCCGACCGAAAGCGGCATGAGCGAGGCGCCCGCGACCAGGAGCACCGAGATCAAGGTCAAAGCGAGTGAAGAGCGGCCCTTCGGCCGCCCGGCGGCGGCGGCCGCCCCGTTTCCTGTCCGCATTTTCATGTTTGCCTCCCCCAAATCCCTGTTTTGTCGATTATCGTTGTTTGATCGTGCGGCCGGTTTCGGCCGTCTCCAGCTTTTCGCCGCTGTCCGTCGGCACGCCGTATTCCTCTCTCTTCCCCGCCCGCACGACGGTCACCGTCGAAAACTTCTTCGGACCGGCGACGGGCGCGGTATCGCGGCCGAGATCCTCCGCCGAGATGCGGCGTTGATCCCCCGCGGTCGCTTCGCCGGCCTTGCGCAAGGCGAGCGAGAGCGTTCCGACCTGGGAAGCGAGCGTGAGCTTTTGCGCCGCGACCGTGTCGACCTCGACCGTCACGGCCTTGACGACCGCCGGCTTGTCGCTGCGCTCGTCGGCGAGCTGGTCGATGGCGAGCACGCGCGTATTCTGCAAGACGACGTCGGTGGTGCCGCCCTTATCGACGCGGCGGGTCAGGAGAATGTCGACGCGATCGCCCGGCAGCACGAAGCCGGCGACGCCCTCGATATCGCTCACCCGCACCGTCACCGCCTTCATGCCTTCGTGCAGGACCGCCGACAGCGTCGCCCGCTGGCCGGGGCCGGTCAGCTTCGAGACGAGCACCGGCTCGTTCGGCTCGATCGGCGCGAGCACGATGCGTTTGCCGGCCGCGAGCACGTCTTGAATCGAAGAGAACGAACCCTCGGGCAGCGCGCCCTCGGGCCAGGGGGTCTCGCGCAAATTCCCGCTGGTGAGCGGATTGCCGAAGCGCAGCGCCGAAGCCGCCACGACGACCATGCGGGTGGCCGCGGGCTTCGGCTGGTTCAGCGCGCTCTTCAGGCGCAGCTGCTCGTCCTGACGGTTCAGCCATGCCTGCGCCACGAAAACCGCAAGCAAGCCGAAGACCCCGGCAAGGACGATCATGACAATGGTGCTGGCGCGCACGGCTCGCTCCCCTGTTCTTGCGAGGGATCATCGAGCAGTCGTGTCTAATAAGAGTTTTCTTGGCGCCGCGAATTGTCCGTATTCGTTCAAGTCTTTGATTCATGTTAAAAGGCGCATGAAGCTTCATGTTAAAAAGCGCATGAACGGGCATGCTTTCCGGCGTATTAAACGGCCAATTCAATGGAGTTCGGATCGATCGGCGCGAATTATTGACCGGCGCCGCGGCGATGCTTGCCTGCGCCGCGCCGCGCCGCGCTTTCGCCGCTGCCGCGGCAAGCAGACAGCAGGCGCCGGGAATTTATCGTTACAAAATCGGAAATTACGAGCTAACGGCGTCTTACGACGGCGTCTGGAACCGCCCGATCGACGACAAGTTCATCCGCAACGCCTATTTCCCCGACGTTCAAAAAGCGATGGCGGAAGCCTTCCTGCCGATCCACGCGCTGCCGACGCCCTTCACGCCGCTCGCCGTCAACAGCGGCAAGGCGCTCGTCCTCATCGACACGGGCTCAGGCGGCCAGATCGCGCCCACCGCAGGATCGCTCGTCGCCAATCTCGCCGCCGCCGGCATCGAGGCGAAAGCGGTCGACGCCATCCTGATCTCCAACTTCCACCCCGATCACATCAACGGAATCAAGACGAAGGACGACGAACGCGTCTTCCCCAATGCCGAGATCCTGGTGCCCGCGCCCGAATGGGCTTTCTGGATGGATGACGGCAAGATGAGCCGCGCCAAGGAGCCGGTGAAGAGCTGGTTTTTGAACGCGCGGCGGATCTTCGAGAACATCGCCAAGGACGTGCGGCGCTTCCAGCCCGGCAAGGAAGTGGTCCCCGGCATCACCTCGGTCCCCGCCTACGGCCACACGCCGGGCCACACGGCCTATATCGTCGCCGACGGCGATCAATCGCTGTTCGTGCTTTGCGACACGACCAACCACCCGGCGCTGTTCGCGCGCCATCCCGAATGGCAGGCGATCGTCGACCAGGACGGCCCGCTCGCGGTCGAGACCCGC
>JBGPVT010000046.1:0-11417 GCA_041491825.1 Xanthobacteraceae bacterium
AATTTCGGCGCGGGTATTGCGGCCGCCTGCACGATCGCCACGACGTTCCTGCGCCTTGCGTTCACCTTGCGGCGAGAGCGCGGCCGCTGATGCCCGCGCCTCGATTCAGCCGGCGATCTTCAGAAGCCGACCCAAAAAGCCCGATCCTTCCCGCACGCTTTGCACGTGACGGCGAAGCCAGGCATCGAGCCCAAGGCTGCGGCCCGCGGCATAAAGCGAGAACAAGAACATCAATAAAGCCAGAAACATGTAGGACCACGACCATTCCTCCGGGCTGCCGGGCAGATAAATGCCGAGCCACAGGTGCAGCACGAAAAGGATCGCGATGGCGCTGACCAAGCGCACGCCAAGCCCGAGGATCATGGAGACGGCAAAAGTGAGCTCCGCCAGGAATATGAGCGGGCCGAACAAATAGAGATGGGGAATCAGAAAATCCGTCACGAACTGGCGGTGAAACTCGAACGCGGCACGCGTGCCCATCTGTTCGGTCCAGTATTGCAGCCCGCCTGAAACTGGCAGGGGCAGTTTCCACAACATGCCCTCGAACCACATGCAGCCGATCAATACGCGCACGAGCCAGGTGCCGAGATGCGTGCCGGTACGCTCCGCCGGGTCTTCCCGCCAGTTGCAGGCGGCGATGTAGAGGCTCGCGAGGATCAGCGCGAAAAAAAGCGCGAGCAACAGATATCGCCAGCCGCCGAGCGCCATGTAATCGCCGGTGGCGCCGGTCAGAAACTGCCAAACGTCAGTGAACGGATTTCTCGGCATGCGTGCTCTCCCCCGATATTGTAGGGCATGCTCTTCGCCCTTCTGTGGCGATTCAAACGACCCAGCGTGGATTCTTCCCGCAATACACCCTGGATATGTGTCTGATTCGAATGAAAATATCTTGACCTGAGCGCCGAATCGGAATTGCCGTATTTCAAGTCAACAACTTTCAAAAACTTTCAACAGCTTTCAACAGCATGTCACAATCAGAAATTGGACCGGACTCGAACTGTAGTGTATGATTGCAATCATAGTACAGCTTCGATTTCCGAATTTTCGCTAACCCGTGGATCGCGTTCCGCCTGGTTCTTGCGAAGCGTGGGAGAATTAGCGCTGTTGCGAGGTACGAGGCATTCATCTTCCGCAAGCGGAGAACACCATGCCCGTCCATCCCACCTATCCCGGCGTCTATGTTGAGGAAATTCCGAGCGGCCTGCACACGGTATCGGGGGTCGCGACGTCCGTTGCCGCATTTATAGGCACGTTCAAGCGCGGCCCGCTGAATGCCGCTATGCGAATATTGAGCCCTGCGGATTTCGAGCGCGAATATGGTGGCCTCGATCGAAATAGCGAGGCCACTTACGGCGTCCAGCAGTTCTTCCTCAATGGCGGGCAAGAAGCCTGGATCGTCCGAGTTGCGGACACGGTTTCAACCGGCGCGAACGACATTGCTGCTGCAGAGGCAGCAGCCGTTCTGGTGGACGAAACAAGCCCTACCCCCCGCAACATAGTACGGGTACGAGCGGCGCGCCGCGTTCGCGGCAAAATTTTCTCGAATACCGGCACGTGGGGTAACTTCATCAGAGTGGACATCGATTACAAAACTGCCGATCCCGCGACGCTTTTCAACATGACGATCAGCGAAGTTCGGATCGATGGAGTCCGCACTTCCGTCGTTCAGACGGAAAACTTTCTCAATCTGACGATGGAGCCGAATACGGCGAACAACGCGATCGAAATCGTGAACCAGGGATCCCGGCTCGTTCAGCTGGAGCGAGATGCAGGCTGGGCTGCAATCCCCGTACCTGCACCGGGAAAAGCGTTCGATGCGACTTTCCGGCCGGCACTGAACAATAGTACGATTGGAGGGAAACTAAGCACGTCTCCCAACCCTGCTGATATTCCCGCCGATGATACTGCGTTTGAAATCAAGCTCGTTTCCAATGGCGTCACATACCAGACCACGGGTGGAACAATTGATTACGGGCCAGGTATCGTAGTCCTACCCACCACTTTCGAGGCGGTGCGCCCCTACATAGAAGCGGCCATCCGACGCGCTCCTACAGTAAGCCCGTCAATTTTCGCCGCGGGGACTGATCCCGAACTTCCGACCGGCTTGAGGCCGCTTTTGACCAATGCCTCTGTTGAATTCGTGGGCGATACATCGGGGCCGCGATTCCGCGTCCGCCTCGGAGGCGGTGCCAAACCCTACGATCCCGACGCGACAATTACGTTTAGCGGAGCTGCAGCGACATTACTCAAACTCGATACGGCAGTCGCTCAGCCGGTTGAATTCAAACTCGTGGGCGGTAGTGACGGCAATCCTACGGCGACGGGTACGACATTCTGGCCCGTTCCAGTCGAATTTTTCCGCGGCGACCCTTTGAACAAGACGGGACTTTACGCGTTGGAGGATGTCGATCTTTTCAACATTCTCTGCATACCCGAAGCGACCACACTTTCCTCGACGGAGATGCAGTCGCTTTATTCGGAAGCGGAGGTCTATGTCGAAAAACGCCGTGCCATGCTGATCGTCGATATTTCGACGGCGCAGAACAGCCTCGACGGAATGCAGACATGGATGGACGACAACGACGGTCTGCGTCACCCCAATGCCGCCGTGTATTTCCCGCGCACCAATATTTCCGATCCGCTCAATCGAGGACGCCTGCGGTCTATTCCCTCGAGCGGAACGATCGCGGGACTTTGGGCGCGAACCGACGCGCAGCGCGGGGTTTGGAAGGCGCCCGCCGGTACGGATGCGCGCCTGCAAAACGTAAGCAGTCTTCCTTATGTGATGACCGATCTGGAAAACGGCACGCTCAATCCGCTCGGCGTCAATTGCCTGCGCAGCTTTCCGGTCTACAGCAACATCTGCTGGGGCGCGCGCACGCTCGATGGCGCCGATGTGCTGGCGTCCGACTGGAAATACGTGCCCGTGCGCCGCACCACGCTCTTCCTTGAGGAGAGTCTGTTTCGCGGCACCAAATGGGCCGTGTTCGAGCCCAACGACGAGCCGTTATGGGCGCAAATCCGGCTCAACATCGGTTCGTTCATGCAGGATCTCTTCCGCAAGGGCGCGTTCCAGGGAACGACCCCGCAGAAGGCCTTTTTCGTCAAATGCGACGGAGAGACGACGACCCAACAGGATATCGACAGCGGAATCGTCAATATCGAGGTCGGGTTCGCGCCGCTGAAACCGGCCGAGTTCGTCATCCTCAAAATCCGGCAGATCATCCCCACCGCGGCGGGATAAGGAGATTTCGTCATGGCCATCTTCACCACCAATCCGCGCCGCTTCGACCCGTACAAGAATTTCAAGTTCCGGGTGAAATGGGACGGCCGCTACGTCGCCGGCATCAGCAAGGTCTCGTCCCTGAAGCGCACCACCGAAGTGGTCGAGCACCGCGAAGGTGGCGATCCCTCGACCGGCCGCAAATCGCCGGGGCGCACGAAATACGAGGCGATCACGATCGAGCGCGGCGTCACCCACGATCTTGAATTCGAGCAATGGGCGAACAAGGTGTGGAATTTTGGCGCCGGCGCGGGCTCCGAAGTTTCCCTCGCCGATTTTCGCAAGGACATCATCATCGATACCTTCAACGAAGCCGGCCAGAAAGTTCTCTCGTATCTCGTCTATCGATGCTGGGTTTCCGAATATCAGTCGATGCCCGATCTCGACGCCAACGCCAATGCGGTCGCGATCCAGCACCTCAAGCTCGAAAACGAAGGCTGGGAGCGCGACATCGTCGTTAAAGAGCCCGCGGAGCCAACCATCACTCCGCAGGGAGCGTGAGCCACATTCGTTCGGATCGGTCGGAATGATTGATCATGCGTACCGGGACCATCGTTCCGCTATCGAACGGTCTTTGGCAGGACGGGCATTGTCACGAGCAAGCGCTCGTGCGGCCGCTTACAGGCGCCGATGAAGCTCTTCTTCACGACGCGGGCGGGTTCATTCTGCCCGCCGAACGGGTTACGATCCTGCTCGCCGCGGTTACCCTATCGATCGGCGGGATGGGCGCCGTCACGCAGGAAGTCGTTCGGCGTCTGACCATCGGCGATCGCGAGCGGCTCTTGCTTGCGCTTTACGCCGCGAGCTTCGGTGCAGAAATCGATCTCGTGGCGCGATGCACGAATGTGTCTTGCGGCGAGCGAAGCGAACTCCCGGTCAAGCTGACCGATTTGCTTGCGGCGGCGGTGCGGAAGCGGGACGGTCCCGATCAAACGATCATGGTCGCGGGGGATTCCGGCACTCTCCGCGTCCGCTTTCGCCTGCCAAATGGCGCCGATCAGGAAATCGCGGCCCGGCTCGCCGCCTCCGGTCTTCGGAACGCCGCGGATCGGCTGCTCGCTCGTTGCATCCTGTCGGTGACGGACGAGCAAGACCGTCCGGTATCCGTGGAGGCCGTTCTCGATCGCCTGCGGTATACGCTCGAGGACGTATTTCGCGCGCTCGACCCGGGGACGGACACGGAAAGCATGCTCGCATGCCCCGCATGCGGCCACGGCGTGCTGGTCCTGCTCGATGCTTTCAGCCTGCTCACCGGCGAGATCGCACGTTCGGATCCTCTTTTTTCCGACGTTGACCGGCTTGCGCGCGTCTATCACTGGAGCGAGGCCGATATTCTCGCGCTCCCGGTCGCAAGGCGCCGGCATTATCTTGCGTTGCTTGATTGGGCGGGGCCGCCACAATGACCGGCTTCCTCGAGGGCCTCGTGCGGCGCGGCGCCGGGCTCGGAGCGCCATCCGGGCAACAGATGCTGTCTCTGCGCCCGCGCTCGCGTTTCGAACAGCGCGCCGTCGATGCAAGACTGGAAGGGCCGGGCGCGCCGGAACCCGCGGCTAGCGAGGGGTCGAGGATTCCGGTTCCCGCCGCCGGTGTTTTCAGCCCCGCCGAACATCGACCGGCAAAACCGGCGGAGCAATCCTGGCCTGATCGCGCGGGCGACGGGCGCCTCATCCCGGCCGGCGAGCCTTCGCACAAAGCCGTTTTCCGCGCGGCTGTCGAAACTGGACCGCCGCGTGAAGAGCCTGCAAGCACGACCGCCATTGAACGATCGATCCCGGCGAGAGGCGGACAAATTGAATTCGCAATCGATCGGCAAATTGTTTCGAATGCCCCGAAAACCGCCGAACGTGTTCCTGTCACGGATAGTTCAAAACAGCGGGCGGTGAGCGAAAAGCCGGAAACTTCCGTCGATCGGCCCCTGGTTTCCTCGATCGATGCGGTTGACGAATCTCGCGAACCGGAAGCCGCCTTCAAACATCCGGCTGGCGTCGAAAAGTCATCGCCGATTCTCGCGGCGAAAGCTTCGCATGACGCGGTGGATCACCGACCCCATCCGGAAAAGCCTGATACGGACGCCGCGAAAATCGAAACCAATGACCTTGCCGTGACGGATCCGCGGAAGCCGCCGCCGTCCCGTCAGGCAAGCCAAGAGCCATCCGATCCTCGTGCGCAGCCGGTGCAAATGTCGATCTCAATCGGCCGCATCGAGATCGAGTTTGGAGAGCGGCCGGCGCGCGCGGCGCCCACGGCTTCGCAAGCGCCGGCACGCACGCGTGGATTCGATGCTTATGCGCGCGCCCGCCGCGGCGATCGGCGCTAGGCCGGCCCATGGCGAACTTCGATGCCATAGCCGCGGTCAGCAAGACGTTACGAACGCTTCTTCTCGATCGCATGGTCACGCCCGTAGCCGTCACGATCGCTCCGCCGGACGTTGTTTTGGCCGATGTCGATGGCGCCCGTATCAATCTCTATCTGGTGCAGGTGATCGAAAACGCGGAATTGAAGAATCAGGAAATTCCCGGGAAAGGTTACCCCGCCGCCTATGGAAAGCCGCCTCTATCCCTGAACCTTCGGTATCTGATCACGTCCTACAGCGCGCAAGAGAATCAATCCTCTGCGGATTTGAACGCGCAAACCTCTCTGGGCGACGCCATGAGGGTATTGCACGACTTCGGCAACCGCATCGACAGCCTGACGATCGGCAATTCCGCCGCCGGCACGATCGGCGATCCGATTCTCGATCCCGAACTGACCGACGAATACGAGCGGCTCAAGATCGTCCTGCACCCGGCGTCGATGGACGACCTGACCAAAATATGGTCGGCGCTTTCGGAAGCGAATTTTCGGCGTTCGGTCCTGTATGAAGTCACGGTCATTCAGATCGAAACCGTCGAGCGGCGCGCGCGACCTCGTCCGGTCGAAACGCGGCGAATATTCGCGACCACGCGCCGGCGGCCGGTGATCAGCGCCGCCTATGTGACGCTTCCGCCGCCGTCGCCGATCGGCGAGATCAGAGTGCGCATCGGGGACGAGATCACCATCGAAACGGAATTTACGCTCGTCGACAAGCTATACGTGCGCCTCGGAACCCTGGATCCGATCCGGGTCGTGCCGCCTGGCGACGGCCTCGTTCGCATCACCGTTCCCGACGACAAATACGCTCCCGATCTGGACAATCCTCCTCCCGACCGGTCGATTCCGGCTGACAAACAGCTCTTGACCGGGCCGCTGGAAGTGCAGGTGATCGCCGAGCATGCGCTCGAAGGGGTGGAAGGAGAGCTCGATCACGGCACGGCGATTACCAAACCGCGCCGTCTGATGTCGAATGTCGCGCTGCTTCAGCTCGTTCCGAAGATTTCCAACATCACCACCTCCAGCGGTACGGCATCCACGGTCCTTCATCTCGAGGGGGTCCGACTGTGGCACCCGCGCGCCCGGACTGCCGAGGTGATTATCGGCGATGCGCCGGTGACTATCCGCGCACCAAAGCCGGCGCCACCGCCGCCAGGCGATCCTTGGATCGCACCGTCCCCCACCGTCGTCGAAGTGCCGGTCGCCGATGCGGCGCCGTTTCTGTCCGTGCTGTCGGCATCCGATCCGCCCTATCCGGTCGCCGTCGAAATTGACGGAGCGCGCAGCCGCGACGCGATCGGCTTTAGGCTGGGGCCCTGATCATGAAACCGAGTCTGACCCAGAAATTCGCGCCGGCAAACGACACGGCGCAGCTCTCGTGGGAGACGCGCAACCGGCGGATCATCGATGCCGGATTGGTTTGGTTGCGCGCCGAGCTTGAGGATTACGTGACGGCGCTCCGCGCTTCGCGTCCGCAAAACGCGCCGGAAGCGGGGGCCCTCGGCGATCTCGAAGCAGACTGGCTGTTGCGATCGGAAGGAAACCGGCCGCTGCGCCCGGCGAGTGAACGCGCGCGGACGGCGCGGGCGGCTTACGAGGCTGCGCGTCTTGCCATGCCGCAATCGGGCAAACCGTCGAGCATCGATCAACTTTCCTACATCTTCTCGCTTTCCGCTTTCGACGAGGATTGTCTGCTGCTCGCCGTTGCCCCGCGGCTCGATCCCGCATTCAGCGCGCTCTACAGCTATTGCCACGATCGCATCAGGCTTGCTTCCGCGACGCCGCACCTGGCGCTGTCGTTGTTCGCCTCCGCCGAACCCGATGCGAGACAGCAAGCCTGGTTACGTCTTTCGCCGCAGGCGCCATTGCGCCGCTATGCCTTGATCGGACAAGACGAAAGCCAGCCCTCGCTGCTGGCGCCGATCGAGACCGATGAACGCATCGTGCGTTTCCTGCTGGGCGAAAACTACATCGAACCACGCATAAGCGGCGGCTTGTCCCCGCTCGTTTCCGGGGCGTGCCCCGAGAAACATCGCTCGGCCGCGGAAAACATCGCCGCGCACCTGCAGTCGACGGTCGGACCGGCGGCGGTTATCTACGGCCCGCACAAGAGCGGAAGACGCGCGGTTGTTCAAACCGTCGCCTCGCGGCTCGGTCTCGGCGTCGTCGAATTGAAATCGCGTGCGCTGCCGGACCAACCCGACGCGCGAAGAACGTATATGGCGCTCCTGTCGCGCGAGGCGCTGCTCGGCGAATTCGCGCTGGCGGTCGATCTTTCATCGGATGCGCGGGGCGGCGAACGGGGCGAGCGCGCAAGCCGGGATCTCGCCGAGGAATTATTGCGCGGCTTCGGCGGATGTCTGTTCATTCTCGCCGAGGAGCGATTGCAGCTTGCCGCCAAGGTGCCGCAGTTCGGCTTGCCGGCGCTCGATGCGGCCGATCGCCTCCTTTTGTGGCGTCAGGCGCTCGGCCCGAGCGAGGCGAGCGCGGGGATCGAGGAGGAGCGCGTCGCGGAACATTTTCAGCTCGGCCCGGCGGAAATCGCGAACATCGCGGCGGAATCCGGCGACGCCGGCGGCCGGGGACTCTGGGCGATTTGTCGCGAAGCGGCCGGTCGCGCGCTGGACGATCTGGCCGAGCGCATCGAGCCGCGCTTCGGCTGGGACGATATCGTGCTGCCGGCGGCGCTTTTGCAGGATTTGAAAGCGATCGTCGCACAGGTGCGATTTCGCACGGAAGTCTACGGCCGCGGCGGCTTCGGCAAGAAAATCGTGCGCGGGCGCGGCATCACCGCTTTGTTCGCGGGCCCGAGCGGCGTCGGCAAGACGATGGCGGCCGAAGTGATCGCACGCGAGCTCGAGCTCGACCTTTGCCGCGTCGACCTTTCCGGCGTCGTGTCGAAATATATCGGCGAGACCGAGCGAAATTTGAAACGCGTCTTCGACGCGGCGGAAGCCGGCGGCGCGGTCCTGTTCTTTGACGAAGCCGACGCGCTGTTCGGCAAGCGCAGTGAAGTCAAGGACAGCCACGACCGCTACGCCAACATCGAGGTTGGCTACCTGCTCCAGCGCATGGAGGCCTATTCGGGCACGGCCATCCTCGCGACCAACCTCAAGGGGCACATGGATTCGGCGTTTCTACGCCGGCTGCGATACGTCGTCGATATCCCGTTTCCGGATGCACAGATGCGGCGCACGATTTGGGAAAAAGCGTTTCCCAAGGAAACGGCGGTGCGCGGGCTCGATTACGGTGCGCTTGCCAGGCTCGAGATTTCCGGCGGCAACATCGTCGTGGTGGCGATCAATGCCGCCTTCCTGGCCGCCGCCGAGAGGGCGCCGGTTGGCATGAGCCATATCGCGCAGGCGGCGCGCGCCGAATTCCGCAAGCTCGATAAAGAGCTGCGGGTTTCCTGGGCGGAGGAGCGCTGAACCATGGCTCGTCCGGAAAATCCCGCCGCCAGGGTCTCGCTCGGTGCCGTTCGGCACCGGGGCGATGGCTCGCGCGCGGCGGCGGCCGATGTCGCGGCGACGGTGACGAGCGGGCTGCAGGCCGGCCTCGCCCGGCTTCAACGGGAAGCGGCTTCCGGCCGTTCCATCGATCTTGCATCGCTGAAAATACGGCTGGGCCGCGATGCCAAGCCGGCCGAGGTCGCTGCGGCGGTCGAACAAGCGATTGTTCGTGCGGCAAGGGGCAAGGTGCGATGAGCCGCGGCGCCGCGACACAGGCTTCCGTGCATCGTGCGGTTCCAAGCCGAGGAAACGCGCGCGAACATGCAATTGCACCGCAAACTAGCCGGTCACTCGGCGGTAGCAATCAGTTGATCCAGGCCAAGCTCCAAATCGGTCCGGTGGACGATCCGCTCGAACGCGAAGCGGATCGCGCGGCGGATGCCGTGCTTACGGGCGCTTCACCTCCGTCGCTCGGCAAGGCTCCGGGCGGGCTGCAATCGAAATGCGCGGCCTGCGCCGCGAACGAAGACAGGAACATTCAGCGCAAATGCGCCGAGTGCGAAGCGGAGGAGCAAGGGACCATTCAGCGGCGCGCAGCGGAAAATGCCGGGTCAGGCGCTTTAGCTGCGTCTGTCGCCGGTGCACACACGGTGACAAACGGGGCGGATGTCGCCGCCACCGCCATTGCGAATGGCGGTGCGCCGCTTTCCCGCGATGTCAGATCCTATTTCGAGCCGCGCTTCGGGCGGAACTTCTCGCGCGTGCGTGTGCACACCGGTGGCGACGTGGATCAGGCAGCCCATCGGATTAATGCGCGCGCTTTCACGGCCGGCCGCGATATCGGCTTTGCGTCGGGCGAATACGCGCCGGACACTCGGACAGGGCGAAGTCTCATCGCGCATGAGCTCGCGCATGTGGTTCAGCAAGTTCCCTTTATCGCGCGTCAAACGGCTCCCTATTACACCCGCACTTTCGAAGACCGCGCCGGCGGCGGCACGACGGATTATACTGAGACGGTCCAGATAGCGCCGGTCAAGAGCAGAAACGTCATCACCGGCTCGGTCGATCGCAGCGAAGTGGCACCGGCAGCTGGTGGTCAACCGCAACAGACGATAAGCAGCGGGCGTATCGATAACATCAGCCTCGATACGTCGACGTGCATCCTGACTGTGCCTTACAAATTCAATTTTATTCAGCAGCCGACGGCACCGGCACCTTTCTGCGACGACCCAGCCCCCAGCAAGGCGGTCCAACCCCTTTCGGCCGCGCAAATGCAGGAATTGCAGGACAAATACATTAATTCCGTCAATACGGGCATCAATAACTGGTACAGGGCGAAAATCGAAGGTTGCGAACAGCCGTGTGCCGACAAGCCGATACCCATCAAGATCGACGCAAAAGTGGATTCATCAAGCCCGGATAAAATAATTAATGTCGTCAACCGATCGGGGCGCGGCAATGCGGGCACGATTTGTGTCGGGGACTTTAGTCCCGGGTTCGCCACGCACGAGTCGGGTCATCAGATCCTGAAGATGGGCGACGAGTACCGGGAGGACAACCCGGGGCTACGCCAGAAAAACCCGAACTGGGCGCGCGACGAGCGCGTGCGAACCGACCTCACCCGCATGGGGAGCGATTCCAAATATGGACGTTTCTCACTTTTTCACGAGCGCCATTTTCGCTTTGCGCAGGTCTTCCTCGAAGCCATCTTCAAGAGCGAAGGCTGTTCGGTCCGGCTTGACGCCGAACCAAAATCGATTCCTGACTTCAGGATACAATTCGATTTTGGATACGTCCCGCCCGTTCTTGGTGGAAGCTATCTCACGCTTGGAGGAGGCATCGGAATGGGGCTTCCCCTTGACAGGCAACGGCACTGGGAAACTATTCTTGGCTTACAAGGACAATATTTTACGGGATCGTCTTATCCGCAAAGTTATCGCGATGCGTTTCTGATAGGCGCCCGCGCGGGACTGGAAGCGCGAACCTCGCCCGGTTCGGTTGCCGCGACCTTCGATCTCTATGCCGGCGGCGGCGCTCTTCACCAGTTTGAAAAAGAAGGATCGCTCCGGGGAACGGCGGGCTTGCCCGCGAAAACATCAGGATACGGTGAGGTGGGACTCGGTATCGGCGTTACGAGCGGAATGCTTGGATCTGGAGTTGCAATGCATGCGGGCGTTGAGGCTTCGCTGGGCTCAGAGCTTTCTCGCGACCAAGATGCCATGCGATGGCTGCGATTGGGCTTCAATCTCGGCGCGAGCTTCTGAAAAAGTAATGTTCGATATTTCACGAGAGGCTGGTCGCTGCTGGCAGCGCAACCGGAGCAGGACATAAAGGCT
>JBGPVT010000047.1:0-11247 GCA_041491825.1 Xanthobacteraceae bacterium
GACCGCATGTATTACCAGAGCGGCAGCACGGTCTCCGGCACCTGCAAGAACATCAAGGACGCCGGCATCAAGATCTATACGGTGCAGGTCGACACCGGTGGCGATCCGACGTCGGTGCTGCTGCAGAACTGCGCCAGCGACCCGAGCATGTTCTTCAAGCTGACGTCCTCGAGCGAGATCGTGACGACGTTCCAGCAAATCGGCAATGCACTCGCCAATCTGCACCTGTCGCAATGAAATCGTCCTGCGGCGTGCAATCGCCGATGAACCGGAAGTCCGGCTGCAAGGTCGGGCTTTTTCGTTTTAGCGCATCATTTCGGGATTTGGCCCCAATGCGACCCCTGAATAGAGGAATTTCTTAACCACATCCCGGTCGCGACGGAACGCGCGGCCGGTTTGAGGCCGATTTCTACGATGGAGGCAAGGTTCGGTTAAAATCCGAATGCGATGTTGGCGCGCCCAGCCGTGTAGCCTTTGGAGCCGCGCAATGCGCCGCTTGTTGTCCTATTTTAGCCGTTTCTGGTCCGACCGGAGCGGAAATATCGCGATCATCTTCGGGCTTGCCATCGTCCCGGTCATGGGCTCGATCGGCGCCGCGGTCGACTACAGCGTCGCCAATGCGAGCCGCACCGCGATGCAGGCGGCGCTCGACAACGCGGCACTCGCGATCTCGAAGCAGATGCCGCTATCGCAAAGCGACATGAACACCAACGCCTGGAATGTCTTCACCGGCAATCTCGGCCCTAGCCCGGTCGTGATCCCGCAAGGCAACCTCGTCATCACTTCGCCAACCACCGGCAAACTCGTGCTCGATGTCACGGGCACGTACACCCTCGGCCTCGGCGGCGTGCTCAAGCTCGTCGGGATGAACACGAGCTTCACCGTCGGCGCCCATTCCGAGGTGCAGTGGGGCAATTCGCGGCTCCGCGTCGCGCTCGTGCTCGACAACACCGGCTCGATGAGCAGCTCCGGAAAAATTGGTGCGCTCCAGACCGCGAGCAAGAATTTGATCGATCAGCTTAAGGGCGTCGCGACCACATCCGGCGACGTCTATATCTCAATCATCCCGTTCGCCAGGACGGTCAATCTAGATTCAACCAACTATAACGCGACCTGGATCGACTGGACGGCGTGGTCGGCGCCGCCGCCGAACTCCACGCCAGCTGCAACGGTTGGACCGGGGTCGGCCTGCCCTTATACGAGTTCGGGCAGCACGCCCTTCAGATGCCTGCCGACGCCTACCAACAGCCAAACGTGCAATGTTGTTAACAGCAGCACGACCGGCTGCGCCGCGAATATCCCCTCAAGCGGCACATATGCCGGTTATATCTGCCCAAGCTACGACGACACCAGCAACGGCCCGCAAGGAAGCGTGCACTACAACGGCTGCTACAACAGCGTGCAAAAACCGTCGCAGACGGTTGCGACTGGCTCAGGCGCGAGCTGTGGAAACCTATCCAATTGTTCTTGTAGTGGCGGCGGAAGCAACAAAGTTTGCACGCGGACCTTTCCCGGTCAGTACAACCATACATGGATTGTCAACGCACATAGCACCTGGAATGGTTGCGTGATGGACCGCGGCACTGCCGCCGCGCCAGGAACGACTGCCGGATACGACCAAACAGTCGATGCTCCAGCCGCTGGCGCAACTGCCGCACCGGCTCAGCAGTATTACTACTGCAACATCACCGTTATGGGCCTCACCGACCCGTACTCCGACGCGATAAGTTTAAAGAACAAGGTTGATGCCATGGCCCCCAATGGCAGCACAAACCAGCCCATCGGCCTCGTCTGGGGTTGGCAATCGCTCATCGGCGGCGGACCGTTCCCCGCCGCACCCGCCAAGGATCCGAACTACACCTATAATCAGGTCATCATCCTCTTGAGCGACGGCTTGAACACGCAGGACCGCTGGTATGGCGACGGCTCCACCACGTCCACCCAGGTGGACAACCGGATGTATTACCAGAGCGGCAGCACGGTTTCCGGCACCTGCAAGAACATCAAGGATGCAGGCATCAAGGTCTACACGGTGCAGGTCAACACCGGCGGCGATCCGACCTCCACGCTGCTGCAGAACTGCGCCAGCGATCCGAGCATGTTCTTCATGCTGACGTCGTCGAGCCAGATCGTGGCGACGTTCAACCAAATCGGGACGGCGCTCGCCAATTTGCATCTGTCGATGTAAATCTTTCGAAGCGAAGTTTCCGCCGCCGAAACGTCAAAGGCCCGGGCATCAACCCGGGCCTTTTCCTTTATTTGTGGAAAATAAAGCCGCGGCGGAAGCCGGGCCGGCGTTTCCTCTGCGACTTCGTCGGATCTAGAGCAAAGTTCCCCGCAGGATCACCAGCGCGACGCTGAAGTAGATCACGAGGCCCGTCACGTCCACGAGCGTGGCGACAAAAGGCGCCGATGCGCTGGCCGGATCGAAGCCGAGCCGCTTGAGAATGAATGGCAGCATCGATCCCGACAGCGAGCCGAACATCACGATGCCGACGAGCGCCGCGGCCACGGTCGCCGCCACCAGCGCCCAGTGCTCGCCATAATCGAAGATGCCGAAATACTGCCACAGCGAGATGCGGATGACGCCGATGACGCCGAGCACCGCGCCGAGAGTGAGTCCCGTCGGCAATTCGCGCAAAGCCACGCGCCACCAATCGCCCAGCCGCAATTCGCGCAAGGCGAGCGATCGGATCAGAAGCGAGGTCGCCTGCGAGCCGGAATTCCCCCCCGAGCTCATGATCAGCGGAATGAACAGCGTCAGCACCACCGCTTTTTCGAGCTCGCTTTGAAAATGTTGCATGGCGCTCGCGGTCAACATCTCGCTCAGGAACAAAACGGAGAGCCAGCCGCCGCGCTTGTACAGCATCTTGCCGAAGCCGATTTGCATATAAGGCTCGTCGATCGCGGCCATGCCGCCGAACTTCTGCACGTCCTCGGTGCCTTCCTCGACGATGGCGTCGATGATGTCGTCGACCGTGACGATGCCGAGCACGTGGCCTTTTTCATCGACGACGGGGATCGCCAAGAGATCGTATTTGGAAATGAGCCGGGCGACGTCTTCGCGATCGGTGAGCGGCGTCGTCGTGATCGGATTGCGCGCGGCCGTGAGGATGGAAGCCTGCGGCTCTCCCGCGATCAGCCGCCGTAAAGTGACCACCTGTTGCAGCGTTTTTTTCTGCGGATCGAGCACGTAGATCGCATAGACCGTCTCGCGCGTGCGCTCGACCATGCGGATGTGCTGGAGCGTCTGCTCGATGGTCCAGGTCGAGGGCACGCTGACGAATTCGGTCGTCATCAGGCTGCCGGCCGAGTTCACCGGATACGTCAGCAGTTTTTCGATGGACGTCTTGGTTTCGGGATCGAGCAGGCTCAGAAAACGGGCGCGGACCGGCCCCGGAAACAGCTGAAATATGTCGGTCGCGCGGTCGGCCGAAAGGCCGGAGAGCACGACCTTTGCCTGCTCCTCCGGCAGCGCCCTGATCAAGCCTGCCGGATCGTTCAATTCCTGTTCGTCGAAAATCTCGACCACGCGATCGAACGGAAGATGCGCGAGCACCGCGGCCGCTTCTTCGTGTTCCAGCCTGTTGAGCGCTTCGACGATGTCGGCGGGGTATTTTTTGCGGGCGAGTTCGACCGCCAGCCGCTCCGGATCGCGGTCAGCATCATCCGCTTGCAGGAGGTTTTGTTCCATGGCTCACCTCAATCCGCCGACCCGGCGGACGATGGCGAGCCGATCTGCGATCAAGCCATCCGAGCCGGTATCGGTGTCAATAATCGAATAGGGCCGTCGTTAGGCACGGGGTCCGTATTCCTATCGCCGCTCGAAGATGGCGAACAAACAAATCCGCCAATGGGCCTGCATTTTGCCCGAGTCAAGAGAGCCGCAAGGAGAAAAATGACGCAGGCCCCCGTAATGAATTGCCCAAGTCGGCTGTAGCCGGTTTGGGTGAACTGGGTCCTTCATAGCGGGCTTCAAAAAAAACAAAGGCCCGGCGATTGACCGGGCCAGCGTTTTTACGCTTGAACTTTACGTAGCCACTGTTCGAAAGCTTACTTTACTTTCGCGATCGCGGTTTCGATCGGCTTGTAGGCCTCCTTGGCGAGATCGGCATAGAGCTCGCCGATCTTGGTCGCCTCGGCGACGAAGCCTTCATACGCGGTCTTGAAGTAGTCGCTCTGCACCTCGATCGCCTTGTCGAGGGTCTTGGCGCCGAGCAGCTTCTCGACCGCCGCCGTATTCTGCTCGAAGGACTTCTTCGAGAAATCGGCGACTTCGACCGCGATGGCCTGCACGCCCTTCGACACCGTGTTGAAGTTCTTCACCGCGATGTCCGTGTTTTCCTTGGTGATCTTCTGCAGTTCGTCGAAATTTTGAAACATGGTCTTCTCCACTCCCGCCGGCCTCGGGACCCCCGGCGGATGCCTTTTGGGGGGTTGCTTCGAAGAGTGGCAGGTCCCCGCCGCTCTGTAAGGCACATAGTGCACTGCAGCATAAAGGTCAAGAAAATTTTGCACCGCACCATCAGAATTCTGGTGATTTCCGCTAAGGCCTTGGCAGCTTAACGATTTTCTAACTCCACCCTCTCTAACTTTGGCCCCGGCCGCGGGTTTTGGGCGGTCAGGGCCCCTTTCGGGGACGAAGGGACGCTTTTCGAAGACCGGGGAAGCCCGGGCCGCGCATCTGGCCCGGTCGGAAGTCAAGGACGGGTGTTGATGTTGCGTTCGCGTAGGGGAGCGCCGCGAATTTCGCGGAATGCGTTCGCGATTTTTGTGGTCGCGATGCTGGCACTTCTCCTCAACAGTTTCGACGTCGAAGCGCGCGGCCGCCACCGCGTCGCCGAGGATTCCGACTCCGATTCCGACGCCGGCTGGCGCGAGGGTTTTGCCTCGATCGTCGTCGATGCCAAGACCGGCAAGATCCTGCAGGAGACGAAGGCGGATCTCCCGAGGCACCCCGCCTCGCTCACCAAGATCATGACGCTCTACCTCCTGTTCGAGCAGATCGAGGCCGGGCGCATCAGGCTCGACCAGAAAATCACGATTTCGGAGCGCGCCGCCGACCAGGCGCCGACCAAGCTCGACCTCGATCCCGGCGAGAAGATCGAAGTCGAGGACGCGATCAAGGCGCTGGTTACGCGCTCGGCCAACGACGTCGCGTGCGCCATCGCCGAGGCGATCGCCGGCGACGAAGACGCCTTCGCCCTCCTGATGACGAGGAAGGCGCGCGCGCTCGGCATGAAAGATACCGTGTTCAGGAACGCCTCGGGCCTGCCGGACAAGGAGCAGATCACGACTGCGCGCGATCTCGCGGTGCTCGGCCGCGCGATCCAGGACCGCTTTCCGCGCCTCTATCGCTTCTTTTCGATGAAGACGTTTCTTTGGCGCGGAACGCAGATCTCCAACCACAATCGTCTGATCAACCGCGCGGGCGTCGACGGCATCAAGACCGGCTATACCCGCGCGTCAGGCTTCAACCTCGTCACCAGCGTCAAGCTCAACAACCGGGCGATCGTCGCCGTCGTGCTCGGCGGCGCCAGCGCCGGCGCCCGCGACGAGCGCATGCGCGACCTGATCGACGACTATCTGCCCAAGGCCTATGCCGGCGAGCGCACCTCGCCACTGGTGGCCGAGGCGCCGCCCGCGCGCGCCAATCCTTCGCGCATCGCTTCCGTGCCGCTACCGCCGCCGGTGCCGGGCTCGCGCGAGCCGATCCGGCCGAATGCCGTTCGCACGGTCGCGATCGCCAAGGGCGGCGAGCCGCAGCCCTTGCCCGAGCCGAAGCCCGGCACGCTCGGCGTATTGCGGATTTCGTCTTTCGCGAACGCCGGCATGGCGCCCCTCCAGCCCTTGCAGATTACGTCCTATGCCGCGGGCTCCCTCGACGTTTCGCCACCCGCGACACCCGGCACGCAGCCGCAACCGGCGCCGGTCCAGCCGGCGGCGACCGCGGCCCCGGCGCAGCCTGCCTTCGCGCCGTCGCCCGCTTCCGCGCCGCCCGCCGCGGCACTTTCCGCGAGCGTTTCGCCGGCGCAGGCGCCAGCCCCGCGCAAGGATCAGGCGCAAGCCTCCCCGGCTCCTTCCGCGCCGCCCTCGAGCATCGCTTCGATCGCGCCGGTCTCCGCGCCCGGCAATGCCGCGGCCACGCGTCCCGGTTGGCACATTCAAATCGGCGCCTACACCGACGAAGGCGAAGCCAAGGGGCAAATTGCCGCCGCCCGCGCGCGGCTCTCGGGATTGCTCGCCAAGGCCGAGGCCTACACGGAAAAAACAATCAAGGGCTCGGTCGCCTATGTGCGCGCCCGCTTCGCCGGTTTCGGCGACGAGGCGGACGCGCGAAAAGCCTGCGAAGCACTCAAGAAAAACGACTTCGCTTGCATACCGGTCAGAAACTGAGAGTCACGGGAAGAGCGTCGCCAGTCACGAGTTGCGTAGCGTTGGAGTTCAGCGATGGCGGCGAAGAAGGATTTCCTTAGCCTCGTTCACACGAGCGGCGAGGTACGTCGATCCCCCTTGGTCGGGGTGCAGTTTCTTCATGAGCGTGCGGTGCGCCCGTCTTATCTCGACCGCGCTCGCGCCTGGTTCGATCCCGAGGATCTGACGCGCCTCTTCCTCGGTCATCGGGCCATGGCGCGGCGGCTGGCGCGGCCCCGTACCCGCATCTTCCTCGACGTGTTCACGCCAACCGGGCTCCCGGCGGTCGAGATAAGCTTCGAGTAGCGCGCGGCTTTCCGGGTCGAGATCGGGCAACACCGAAACGAGTGCTGCGCGATCGAGCGCATCCAGCGCGACGCCCGCGTATATGCCGCCGACGAAGGTGCCGTGCATCTCGCCGCTGTCGTGATCGAGCTCCATCTCGATCGCGCGCGCGCGCACCTTCGAGGTCTGGCCCGGTGAAGGTTGGGTGCGGGCCCCTAAGCTCGCTAGCCTCGGCAAGAGATTGAGCAGGCCGAGCCCGAA
This sequence comes from Xanthobacteraceae bacterium, assembly GCA_041491825.1. Classification (GTDB taxonomy): domain Bacteria; phylum Pseudomonadota; class Alphaproteobacteria; order Rhizobiales; family Xanthobacteraceae; genus Palsa-892. The sequence goes on from JBGPVT010000047.1 coordinate 6,961, forward strand.
GAGGCCGAGCGGGATCGCCACGGGAAAGCGGCCCGTGGCCGTAAAATAGGCCGCCCCCGCGAGCGCCGCGACGCCGCCGCCGCGGCGGAGGTTGCGGGCGAGCATCTGCGCATTGACATGCGCCAAAAGCCGCATCGCGCCGAGCACGAAGAGAAGCAGGGCGACGCCGATCAACAGCGGGGTCATGGCCGCGACTTCATTTGGCCGAGAAGGCGCACGGCGCCCTCGCCGCCCTGGCGCTTGGAAAGGTCCGCGAGCGCGAGCCGCCCGCCCGCTGCATAGGCCGCCGCCGCCCGCAGCAACTCGCGCAATTGCGCCGCCGCACCCGCGTCGAAGCGGCACCAGGCGCCGTTCGTAAGCCGCGCGATCTCCTTGAAGGCGCGCTCCGCGACCGGATCGTGGCCCTCCTGAAACATAAAGGCCGGCACGCCCAATAAGCTGAGTTCGCCGGCGGCGGCGCAAAGGCCGTCGATACCTTCCTCCATCGCGTCGCCGACGAAGACGAACGCGTTCACCTTCGCGGTCTTCGTTTCCTTACGCACATGCTCGAGCACGCGGCCGATCTGGGTATGGCCGCCCTCGCAATGGATGCGCACCATCAAATCGCCGAGCCGCTTGGGATCCGAAACCCATTTCGAGCTTTGGCATGCATGCAGGCCCCGATAGTAGACGAGTTGCACGTCGAGCCCGCCGACCGCCGCCGCCTCCTCGAACATCTCGCCCTGCAGCGAACAGGCCATGTCCCAGGTCGGCTCCCGGCTCATGGTGGCATCGAGCGCGAACACGAGCCGGCCGCGCTTGCCGTCGAGCCGCGGGCCCAAGGCGCGGGCGCGCGCCAGGAACTGATCGATCTCGGCGCGACCCGACTTGGCGGCGGTGGCGGGCTTTTCCGCCCGCGGCGCGGGTGCGCGAGGCCCGTCGCGATCCTTGGCCATGAAACAATCCTCGGGCTGCGGGCTTCCCCGCAGGCTAGGCACCTCAGATTGGGGGTTTTACGGCCGCGCGCAAGCGGCTTCGATCACGGCTCGGTGAACCTCACTCGCCCATCAATTCGGAGGAGCTTTCAAGCGGCCGGCGGGAGGAGCGGAACCATTCCGCGCGCGCCGCCGCGCGGCGCTTGCCGCGCTCGTTGATTGGAAGCTTCAACGCGCTGAAAAACCGTTGCACCTCCTCGCTGGCGGCGTGATGTGAGGGCGTCGGTTTCACCCCGAGGGTGCGCTCGTTCAGCGCATCGAGCACCGTCAGGCCGCGTGGAAACATCTCGCGATAAACGACACGCTCGGTGAGGCCATCGCTCTGGCGGAACGACATGCGCGGGGCGAGATCGGCAAGGCCCTCGGCGATGTTGCGGCCGTTGCGGGTCTCCAGTTGGCCGAGGCGGTTCCGCATCACCACCCAGTCGGTGTCCGAGTCCTCCACCAGGCGGCGCTGGCGGCGCGCTTCGCGCACCATCTCCGAATAGTGGCTGGTGCCGGTGACCTCGAAGCTTTCCGGATCGACGCTCGCGAACACGTCGAAATCGACGAAACTGTCGTTGAGCGGCGTAATCAGCGTGTCGGCCATCGAATGCGCGAGCCGCATCAGGTAGCTGTCGCTCGCCGGCGTATCGATCACGACGAAGTCGTGGCTCGTCTCGATCGCCATGATCGCGGCGGCGAAGCCGGCGAATTCCGCCGCCTCGTTGTCGTCGACGCTGCGCGTGTTCGCGCGGTCGACGACGTAATGGTCGGGCAATTCGAGCCGGACGCCGGTCTTCTTCGCCCAGTTCTTGCGATTCAGGATGTAGCGGGTGAGGCTTTTCTGGCGGCTGTCGATGTCGATGGCGGCGACGCGCTGGCCCGCTTTCAGGAGCGCCGTGATGACATGCATCGCGGTCGTGGTTTTGCCCGAGCCGCCCTTCTCGTTGGCCAACACGATAACGTGCGACCGCACGGATCTCGCCTGGGTCGCCGCGTTCACAAACGCCTGACTCTCGATACGCATCAACAATCCCAACCAACCCAACAGGGTCGCCCTGAAGCAATTGTGCGAACCGATCGGCCGAAACGTCAAGCGTGAAGTCGGGGCAGGCCGTCCAGCCGCGGCTCAATTTTCCATCTCCGGTTACCGTTCCGTTGGCCCGGCTGCGGGTCGTTTGCTAGGGTTTGCTCCTTTCGGATTCAGGGGCTTGGAGACAGGCATGGCCGGCCGGCTGCGGGTCGTTCGTACGGTAAAGGCGCTGCGTGCCGCGATTGCGGGCTTCCGATCTCGCAGGAGCCGCATCGCCCTCGTGCCCACGATGGGCGCCTTGCATGACGGCCATATTTCGCTGGTGCGGCTCGCCCGCCGCCACGCCGGCCGGACCGTGGTCTCGATCTTCGTCAATCCGGCCCAATTCGCCCCGCACGAGGATTTCGGGCGCTATCCGCGCACCTGGAAGGCCGATATCGGGGCTTTGGACGCCGAAAAGGCCGATCTCGTCTTCGCCCCCGAGGTCGCCGAGCTCTATCCCGAAGGCTTCGCGACGCAGGTAGCCCCCGAGGGCCCGGCGCTCGCCGGCCTCGAGGACAAGTCTCGCCCGCATTTCTTCGGCGGGGTCGCGACGATTGTGGCGAAGCTCCTGATCGCGGCCATGCCCGATATCGCGATTTTCGGCGAAAAGGACTTCCAGCAGCTTCTCGTGATCCGGCGCCTCGTGCGCGACCTTGCCCTGCCAATCAAGATCGTGGGCGGGCCCACCGTGCGGGAAAAAGACGGCCTCGCCCTATCCTCGCGGAACGTGTACCTGACGCCCGCCGAGCGAAAGGCGGCGCCCGTTCTCCATCGCACGTTGCGGGAAAGCGCCGCCGCCATCGCAAGGGGCGATCCGTTAGCCGAAGTCATGGCGGGCGGAAAGGCAGCGGTCGAACGCGCGGGCTTCCAGATCGACTACTTCGAGGCGCGTCACGCCGAAACCCTCGCCCCGATCGCTTCGCCCGAGGAAGGGCCGATCCGGCTGCTTGCCGCGGCGAAGCTCGGCACGACGCGCCTGATCGACAATCTCGGCGTTCCGCTCAAGCGTTAAAGCGGCGGCTTCGCGGTTCCATCCGCGCTCAAAGCAATCCCAGCTCGCGCAACTCGCGCCTGAGCTTCTCGGGCAATTGCGCGACGCCCTTGCCGCCTTTCGAGAGGTCCGCCGGCGCCTCTTTCGCCGGCAGATAGCGCCAGCCCTGAAACGGCCCGCGCGGCCGCGGCATCACCGGCACGACTTTTCCGCTCATCACCAGCCGGCAGCGTTTGATCCCCTCCTTGTCGACGAAGGAGCGGATGTCGAGGATCCGCTCGCGGCAGGCGATCTCGCCGCGGATCACCCAATAGAGCGAGCCGCCGTCGAGCAACTCGTCCTTCCGCGTCGGCAACATGCGCGTGGTGTGGATGTGCTCGGGGGCTTGCTTCTTGCGGCGCTTCTGGCGGAGCCGCTCCTCGATCCAGTCCTCGAGTTCGTTGATCGTGTCGACGCCGACGCAGAGCTTGATGAGATGAAGGGTCATGGTGCCGTTGTAGACGAAGGGCGGCCGCGATACACGTCCTAGTGTCCCGATTCCGAAGTTCGTAAGCCCTCGGGGCACACTCTCATACGAACTTCGGAATCAACGGGACACTAGCAACTTTATGATCCTAGTGCCCCTTTGAACCCGAAGTTCGCAACCGAGCTTGCGGCATGGTGTGTGCGAACTTCGGGTTCGGGGTACTAGCCGGCGATCTTTTCCAAAGCCATTATTTCTTCGCAACATTGTCCGCGGGGCTTTCGTCGGCCGCGATCACCAGGAGCTTCGCCCGCTCCGCCACCTGATCGCCCGCGCTTACCGCGACTTCGCTGACCGTGCCGTCGATCGGCGAGGTCAGCGCGTGCTCCATCTTCATCGCCTCGATCACCGCGAGCCGCTGTCCCTTGCTCACGCGCTCGCCTTTCTTCACCTCGATCGAGAGCACCTTGCCGTGCATGGGGGCGCTGACGAGGCCGCCGGTATCGAGATGCTCGAGGTCGATCGCAATCGCCTCCTCCGGCACGACCTTTGTCTGCCGCCCCTTGTGCCAGGCGATGGCGGCCTCGCCCGCCTCGACGACCGCGCAGTCGGCGGCTTTCTGCCCCTCGATGCTCGCGTGAATGCCGTCGGCCCCAAAGCGGACGCGGGCGGTCGCGCGCGCGCCGTCGATGCTGACGACGTAGCTCGTCTCGCGCGCGCCGTTGAAACCGAAAGCGTCGCGCGCGTCCCACGGCGAATGCCGCTCATCGGAGCGTTTTCGCGCCCGCGCGGACATCAGCGC
>JBGPVT010000048.1:0-11147 GCA_041491825.1 Xanthobacteraceae bacterium
ATTCGGGGTGCCATGCCTGTCCATTCTGGGGCCGGTGCTTAATCTCTTTCAAAATTATCTCGGCGCCGAAACAACGCCGCGGGTCGGCGGCCAACATACGCTCAATGCCGATTATTTCCGTCGCATCGACGCGCTCAATTTCACCATGGTCCATGACGACGGGCAGCACGCGGAGGACCTCGAGCAGGCCGATGTGATCCTGGTGGGGGTGTCGCGCACCTCGAAAACGCCGACCAGCATCTATCTCGCCAATCGCGGCATCAAGACCGCGAATATACCCCTAGTGCCCGGCATCGATCCGCCGCCGCAATTGCAGACGACGGTGAAGCCTCTGATCGTCGGGCTTTACGCGAACCCCGAGCGCATCGTGCAGATCCGGCAAAATCGCTTGCTCACGCTCAATGCCCAACAGACCGACTCGTCCTACATCGATCGCCAGGCCGTTTCCGAGGAGATCGCCTCGTCCAAGCGTTTGTGCGCCCAGCACGGTTGGCCGAGCATCGACGTGAGCCGTCGCTCGATCGAGGAAACCGCCGCCGCCGTCCTTGCGCTCCTGCAGGAACGCCGCCGCGAAGGCACCGGCCATCCATGAGCCTTTGGCGCGCGGAACCGCTGGTCCTCGCTTCGAAGAGTTCCGTCCGCAGGGCTCTTTTGGAGGCGGCCGGGATCCCCGTCGTGATCGAGCCCGCCAGGATCGACGAGCGCGCGATCGAATCGTCGAAGGCCGCATTCGCGAGCGCGAAAGACGTCGCGTTGTTGCTCGCGCGCGAGAAAGTGCTGGAGGTCGCGGGCAGGAAAAGCAAATCCATCGTGCTCGGCGCCGATCAAACGCTGGCGCTGGGCGATCGGCGTTTTTCGAAACCCGCCAACGCGCTGGCTGCGCGCGAGCAGCTCAAGGCGCTCGCCGGCAAGACGCACGAGCTTCACGCGGCGCTCGCGCTCGCACGAGACGGCGATATCGCGTTCGAAACGGTGGTGACGGCCCGGCTCACCATGCGGCCGCTTTCGAAAGATTTCCTTGATGCTTATCTTGCCGCCGCCGCCGACCGCGTATCGTCGAGCGTCGGCGCCTATCAACTCGAGGGGCTGGGCGTGCATCTATTCGAGCGCATCGAAGGCGACCACTTTACCATTCTGGGATTGCCGCTTCTGCCGCTTCTTGCTTATTTCCGCTCAGCCGGGCTCGTCGTTTCGTGAAGACGCTCCGCGCCTGCATCATCGGCCATCCGGTTGCGCATTCGCGCTCGCCGCTGATTCATAATCACTGGCTTTCGATGTACGGCATTGCGGGAGAATATGTCCGCGAGGATATTTCGCCCGAGGCGATCGAGGCTTTTCTGAAAGCCTTCCCGCGAAGCGGTTACATCGGCGGCAACGTCACGGTTCCGCACAAGGAAATCGCTTTTGCCGCCGTGGCCGGGCGCGATTCCGTCGCCGAGGCGCTCGGCGCGGTCAATACGCTTTGGCACGCAGGCGGAAAGCTCTTCGGCGCCAATACCGACGTGCACGGCTTTCTCGCACAGCTCGACGAATCCGCGCCGCGCTGGCTTGAGCGCACGAAAATCGCGCTCGTGCTCGGCGCCGGCGGCAGCGCGCGCGCGGCGATTTACGGATTGCGCGAGCGCGCGGTCGAACACATTCTGGTCGCGAACCGCACCCGCACCCGCGCCGAGCAATTGGCCGCCCGCTTCGGAAAGCGCATCGCGCCGATCGCGATCCGCGACATCCCCTCTCGTCTCGCGGGCGTCGATCTTCTGATCAACACGACGACGCTCGGCATGCGGGGTCAACCGCCGCTCGAAATCGACCTCGCGGCGCTGAAGCAGGGCGCCATCGTCTACGATCTCGTCTATGCGCCGCTCGAGACACCCCTGCTCGCGCGCGCGCGCGCGCGCGGCCATTCCACCGTCGACGGGCTCGGCATGTTATTGCATCAAGCGGTGCCCGCCTTCGAGCGCTGGTTCGGCGTTCGTCCAACGGTAACGCCGGAGCTTCGCACTCTGGTCGTGGCCGATCTCAAGCGCGAAGGGTTGGCCTGATGATCGTGCTCGGGCTCACCGGCTCCGTCGGCATGGGAAAATCGGCGACCGCGAAGATGTTCGCCGACGAAGGCGTGCCGGTGTTCGATGCCGATGCCGCCGTGCACAGGCTCTATGAAGGCGAGGCGGCGCCGCTGATCGCGGCGGCGTTTCCGGGGACCGTCTCCGCCCGCCGCGTCGACCGCGAGCGGCTTTCGCGCGCCGTCGTCGGAAACAGCGAGGCTTTCGCGAGGCTGGAGGCGATCATTCACCCGCTTGTTCGCAAGGCGCGGGAGACATTCCTCGCTCTGGCCAAGGCCGAAGGCGCCGAAATCGCGGTTCTCGACATTCCGCTGCTGTTCGAAACCGGCGGCGAGCGCGAAGTCGACAAGATTGTCGTGGTATCGGCGCCCCTGCCTGTGCAAAAGGAGCGCGTACTCGCGCGCCCCGGCATGACGGAGGAGAAATTTAGCGCCATTGTCGCGAAGCAGATGCCTGATTCGGAAAAACGCAAGCGCGCCGATTTCGTGATCGACACCTCCCGCGGCTTCGAAGCGGCGCGCGAGGAGGTGCGAGCGATCTTGCGCGCGCTCTCGACGGCCAAGGGCAAACGGTAGGATCATGCGCGAAATCGTGCTCGATACGGAAACCACGGGCCTCGATCCTTTTCTCGGCCATCGCGTCGTGGAAATCGGCTGCATCGAACTCGTCAATTGCATTCCGACGAGCGCGATCTTTCACGTCCATCTCAATCCCGAGCGCGACATGCCGGCGGAAGCCGAGGCGATTCACGGGCTCTCGGCCGCCTTTCTCGCCGACAAGCCCAAATTCGCGGATGTCGCCGAGAGTTTTCTGGAGTTTCTCGGTGACGCCAAACTCGTCATTCACAATGCGGGCTTCGATCTCACTTTCCTCAATGCCGAACTCGATCGCTTGAAACGACAGCCGATCGGACGGGATCGCGTCGTCGACACGCTCGCGCTCGCCCGCCGCCGCCATCCCGGCGGCCCCAACCGGCTCGACGATCTCTGCGCGCGCTACGGCATCGACAATAGCCGCCGCACGAAACACGGCGCCTTGCTCGATGCCGAGCTGTTGGCCGAAGTCTATGCGGAGCTCGTGGGCGGGCGTCAGGCGCGCTTCAGTCTCGACCGCGAGCGAACGGTCGTCCGCGCGGCAACGGTCGCCGCGGCCAAGGAAAGGCCGGCACCCTTGTCGCCGCGTCTCACGTCCGATGAAACGAAGTCCCATCGCGCCCTGCTTGCGGCGCTGGGAGCGGATTCAGTTTGGCGCGATTATCTCGCCGAGGAATGACGCGAGCGAGCCGCCCGCGTTCGATTACTGCGGCGCCTGGGCCTGCTGGAAACGATCCCGATACAACGCGCCGAAGTCGACGGGGTCGATCATCAAGGGCGGGAAACCGCCGTCACGAATCGCGTTGGCGATGATGTAACGGGCGAAAGGAAACAACATGCGCGGGCATTCGATCAGCACGATTTGCTGCGCCATGTCCTCCGGCACGTCGGCGAGCCGGAAAACGCCCGCATAAACGAGCTCGATATTGAACAGCACCATCTGTTCGTGCTGCGCCTTGCCTTCGACCACGAGTTCCACTTCGTAATCGGTGCCGGAGAGCGGCTTCGCGTTGACGTTGAATTGAATGTTGACGGCGGGCTGTTGCGCGAGCGCCATCATCGACCGCGGCGCGTTCGGATTTTCGAACGACAGATCCTTGATGTACTGACCGAGAACACCGATCGCGGGCGGCGCCTTTTGTTGCTCCGGCCCGCCATTCGTGTTCGCCATGATCGTCTCCAAAAATCCCTGAGAAATTGCCGCAAAGCGGGGATCGGCGTCGCTACCACGCTTCATCAGGAGGCACAAGAATGGCGCGGTTAATGGTGCTCTTGGGCCTTTTCCGGTTCGCTGTTGGCGCCAGCAACCGGATCGTCTAACGTCCGCTCGAATAGCGCCGCGTGCACTTGGACGAGGGTCGCCGAGCGACCATATTCTTCGAGACGGCGGACCACCGACCTCGTGGCGGATGTCCGGCCTTGCTCATCAAAGTGAGCGAAGAGGGAAAGTGCTCGATTTTTACACCATCATCTTTCTCGCGCTCGCCGTGTTCATTTTTGCACGGCTCAGAAGCGTGCTGGGCCAAAGAACCGGGCGCGAGCGGCCTCCCTACGATCCTTACTCCGCGCGTGACGCGGCAAAACCCGTGACCGGCCCCGACAAGGTCGTCGCCCTGCCCGACAAGAGCGGGGAAAAGTCGCCCGCCCGCACGACCCAACCGGAAGAACCCGCCGCCGACCGCTGGGCCGGCATTGCCGAAGCCGGAACGGCGCTTGCCGCCGGGCTCGATGCGATTACAAAAGCGGAGCCCGATTTCGACGCCCGCCATTTTCTCACGGGTGCCAAGGGCGCTTATGAGATGATCGTCACGGCCTTCGCGGAAGGCGACCGCAAGACGCTCAAGAACCTGCTCGCGAAGGATGTCTTCGACGGCTTCTCCCAGTCGATCGCCGAGCGCGAAGGTCGCGGAGAGACGGCGGAATCGCGTTTTGTCTCGCTCGATAAGGCCGAGATCACCCATGCCGAACTGAAAGGGAACGCCGTGCAGGTCACGATGCGTTTCGTCTCGGAACTTATTTCCGTCACGCGCAATAAAGCCGGCGAGGTCATCAGCGGCAGTCCCGACCGCGTCACCAGCGTGACCGACGTCTGGACATTCGCGCACGAAGTCGGCGCGCGCGATCCCAACTGGAAATTGGTTTCCACCGAATCCGCCTGAGCAGACGAAAATTGATGGCGAAGCCTGGCGTGATCGCGATCATTGGGGTCGCCGCTTCGCTGGCCATGTTTGCAGCCGGCCGATCGGCGGCCGAGCCTCTGCGCATACCCGACACCGCGCTTGAGCCCGTGGCGTTCAATGCTCTCGACGGCTGGAGCGACGACGATCATGTCGCCGCCCTCAGGACATTCCGCAACAGTTGTCAGCCGATCCTGAAGAAAAAAGCGCGCGCGATGCTCGGCCGGCATTTCGAAGCATCGTTGCGGCAAGTTTGCGAGCGCTTGGGCAAGCTCGATTCATCGGCTGGCGAAGATGCGGCGCGGCGCTTCTTCGAGGAAAATTTTCGCCCCGTGCGGATCGCGCGGCTCGGCGAGGAAGCGGGCTTTCTCACCGGCTATTACGAACCCGAAGTCGAAGGCCGCAGGATCGCGTCGGACGATTTCAACATTCCGATTTATCGCCAGCCGGGCGGCTTTTTTGCAAAACTGCGCGCGGCCGTCGGCAAACTGGTGCGTCATCGCATCGGGCGGAGCGTAGCCCGTGAGCTCGACCGCGGCGCGATCGAGGACGGCGCGCTCAAGGGGCGCGCGCTCGAACTGTGCTGGCTCAAGGACCCGGTCGACGCTTTTTTCATCCATATCCAGGGATCCGCGCGCGTGCGTCTCGACGACGGCAAGCTATTGCGGATCAACTACGATGCCAGCAACGGGCTTCCCTATACGCCGGTCGGGCGAATCCTGATCGAGCGCGGCATTATTCCGCGCGAACAGATGTCGATGGACGCGATCCGCACCTACTTCGCCGAAGAGCCGGATGAGGCGCGCGAGATCATGCGCATGAACCGCTCGTTCGTGTTTTTCCGCGAGGTGAGCGAGCTTTCGCCCGACAGCGAGCCCGCCGGCGCCGAGGGCGTCAACCTCGTGCGCGAGCGCAGCATCGCCGTCGACAAGGCGATCCACGTCTACGGCACGCCGTTTTGGATCGAAGCCGATTTGCCGATCGCCAGCGAAAAACCCGTGACGCGTTTTCGCCGCACGATGATCGCGCAGGATACCGGCGGCGCCATCGTCGGCCCGGCGCGGGCCGATATCTATTTCGGCGCCGGGATCGATGCCGGCACGGTTTCGGGTCGCATCCGCCATCCGGGAAAGTTCTTTATCCTGGTGCCGAAGGAAGCGGACCCTGCGAGGCTCGTCGACCCCGTACCGTTGCCGCTGCCAAGGCCGAAGCCATGAGCCGCGACCGCGACAAACGTAGTCCCGCGCATCCCGATGATGCGCTTTGGGAAGCGGTGAAAAAAACGATCGAGCCGCTGAAGAAGCCATCCGCGAAAAGGCCGGTCGAGAGTAGCGGCGGTGAGGCGGCCATCGCCGCCCGCCCGCAAAAATCGAAACCGCCGGCGCGCGCACCATCATCATCGCCGGCGCGCGCTGCCGCTCCCGCCTTGCCGCCGCTCTCAGTCATCGATCGCCGCGCACGCCAGAAAATCGCCCGTGGCCATGTCGAGATCGGGGCGCGGATCGACCTGCACGGAATGAAGCAGGGCGAGGCGAAGGAACGGCTTTCGGCGTTTCTCCACCGCGCGCAGGCGCGCGGAAAATCGCTTGTCCTTGTCATTACCGGCAAGGGCACCGCCGCGCCGGAAGGGGCGGAGCGCGGCGTGTTGCGCCGCGCGGTGCCGCTTTGGCTCGCGCTGCCGGAATTGCGACCGCTCGTGATCGGCTTCGAGGAAGCGGCGCCTTCGCATGGCGGCGGCGGCGCGCTTTACGTGCGCATCCGGAAAAACCGTACTTAATTAAAGAATATAGCGCGACAGATCCGTGTTCTTGGCAAGATCCGCGACACGCGAGCGCACATATTCGCCGTCGACCGTGACATGTTCGCCCGAGCGGTCCGGCGCCGAGAAGCTGATCTCGTCGAGCACGCGCTCGATCACGGTTTGCAGCCGCCGCGCGCCGATATTCTCGAGCTTCGAATTCACCTCGACCGCGACATCGGCGATGGCGTCGACGCCGTCGGCGGTGAATTCGAGGTCGACATTCTCGGTCTTCAGCAACGCCACCGCCTGTTTGACCAGGCTCGCCTCGGTGTCGTTGAGAATCCGCCGAAAGTCGTCGCGCGTCAGTGCCGCGAGCTCGACCCGGATCGGCAGCCTTCCCTGCAATTCCGGCAGGAGGTCGGAAGGCTTCGATATGTGGAAAGCCCCGGACGCGATGAACAGGACATGATCGCTCTTGACCGGCCCGTGCTTGGTCGCGACCGTGGTGCCCTCGATCAGCGGCAACAGATCGCGTTGCACGCCCTCGCGGCTGACATCGGCGCCCATGCGGGTTCCCTCGCGGGCGCAAATCTTGTCGATCTCGTCGAGAAAAACGATGCCGTTATTCTCGACCGCGTGAATCGCTTCCTGGACGAGCGCCTCCTGATCCAGGAGCTTGTCGGATTCCTCGGCGAGAAGGAGCGGATGCGCTTCGCTGACATTGACCTTGCGCGTGCGCGGCCGTCCCAGCGCCTTGCCGAAGATATCGCCGATCGAGATCGCGCCCATCTGCGCCCCCGGCACGCCGGGGATTTCGAACATCGGGAAGGAAGGCGCGCCGCCCGAAAGTTCGATCTCGATCTCCTTGTCGTTGAGTTCGCCGGCGCGGAGCCGATGGCGAAAGCTTTCGCGCGTCGCGGCGGCGGCGGTCTTGCCGACGAGGGCGTCGAGCACGCGATCTTCGGCGGCGAGGTGCGCCTTCGCCTGCACGTCGCGCCGCTTGGCCTCGCGCACGATCGCGATGCCGATCTCGACGAGATCGCGGATGATCGACTCGACGTCGCGGCCGACATAACCGACCTCGGTGAATTTGGTCGCCTCGACCTTCAGGAACGGCGCGCCCGCGAGCTTCGCGAGTCGGCGCGAAATCTCGGTCTTGCCGACGCCCGTCGGCCCGATCATCAAGATGTTCTTCGGCAACACTTCCTCGCGCAGCTTGTCGTCGAGCTGCAGTCGGCGCCAGCGGTTGCGGAGCGCGATCGAAACCGCGCGCTTGGCGTCCTTCTGTCCGACGATGTAACGGTCGAGCTCGGATACGATCTCGCGGGGGGAAAAATTGTTCATGCGCTAGCTTTCGATCGTCTCCACGACGATATTGCGGTTGGTATAGATGCAGATTTCCGCGGCGATCTCGAGCGAGCGGCGGACGATTGCTTCCGCGTCGAGATTGCCGTCGACGAGCGCGCGGGCGGCGGCGAGCGCATAGGGCCCGCCCGAGCCGATGCCGGCAAGCCAGTTCTCCGGCTCCAACACGTCGCCGGTTCCGGCGAGAAGTAGCGTCACGTCCTTGTCGGCCACGATCATCATGGCGTCGAGGCGGCGCAAATAGCGGTCCGTCCGCCAATCCTTGGCAAGCTCGACGCAGGCGCGCGAGAGCTGGCCGCGATGCTGTTCGAGCTTGGCTTCCAGCCGGTCGAACAGCGTGAGGGCGTCGGCGGTGGCGCCGGCAAACCCGCCGATGACCTCGCCGCTGCCGAGCCGACGTACTTTGCGGGCGTTCGCCTTGACGATCGTATTGCCCATCGAAACCTGGCCGTCGCCGCCGATCGCGACCTTGCTTCCTTTGCGCACCGAAAGGATCGTCGTGCCGTGAAAAGCCGCCTGTTCTTCGCGCATGGGAAACTCTCCGCCTCCCCTATTTAGGGCCTGCTTCTTGAAGCGCAAACCATACCCGCTTTTAAGCGGCAAGCGGCGGTGGCGCGGGCTTTTCGTTGCTGCTAGTAAACGCGCGGCTCCAGGATGGTTCGATGCGCGAAGGCAAAATCACCCGCTCGACGAAGGAAACCGAGGTCGCGGTCGCGGTGAATCTCGACGGCTCCGGCCGCGCCGAGATCGCGACCGGAATCGGCTTTCTCGACCACATGCTCGATCTTCTCGCCCGCCACTCCCGCATCGATCTCGCGGTGAAGGCGAAGGGCGATCTTCACATCGACCAGCACCACACCACGGAGGATGTGGGCATCGTGCTCGGCCAGACGGTCAAGAAGGCGCTCGGCGACATGCGCGGCATCACCCGCTACGCCGACGTGCACGTGCCGATGGACGAGACGCTGACGCGCGTCGCGATCGACATTTCCGGCCGCCCCGTGCTCGTGTTCCGGGTGCAATTCCCGCGCGACAAGATCGGCGAATTCGACGTCGATCTCGTGCGCGAATTCTTCCAGGCGTTCGCGACCAACGCCGGCGTGACGCTGCATGTCGAGACGCTCTACGGCGACAATTCGCACCACGTCGCCGAAAGCTGCTTCAAGGGTCTCGCGCGCGCGCTGCGCGCGGCGGTGGCGCTCGACCCCGCGGCGAAGAACGAAATTCCGTCGACCAAGGGCAGCCTCGGCTGAATGGAGGCGAAGCGTGAAGAACTATCTCGTGTTCGAGCCTCAAGCGGGGAATCGCACGCCGGAGGAAGCGGAGCGCGTCGTATTCCTGCTGGAAAAATTCTCTTGGCCCGCCTTCGTGCTCGGGCCGCTGTGGCTTTTGTGGAATCGCCTGTGGCTAGGGTTCGCCTTTTGGCTCGCGGCGGTGGCGTTGATCGCAGCCGCTATCGCCACCCTGCGGCCTGATTCTTTCATCGAGGCTCTTGTTCTTGCCGTGCCGTCGTTGATTCTCGCGCTCGAGGCGACCGAGTTGCGCCGGCAGAAGCTCGTGGCGAGCGGTTTTCGCGAAGCCGGCGTTGTGCTCGCCGAGGATATCGAAAGCGCCGAGCGCCGTTTCTTCGACCGCTGGCTCTCGCGCGAAAAGGCGAAACCGCTGCCGCCGTCCTCCTTGCCGCCGCTACCGCAGCCGGCGCCGAGCCCGGTGATCGGCTTCTTCCCCAATCCGGGAGCGATCCGATGACGGTCGCGGTCATCGATTACGGCTCCGGAAATCTGCACTCGGCCGCGAAGGCGCTCGAGCGCGCCGCGCGCGAAGGCGGCACCGGCGAAAAGATCGAGGTGACCAGCGATCCCGACGCGGTGCGCCGCGCCGACCGTATCGTGCTCCCGGGCGTCGGCGCCTTCGCCGATTGCAAGCGCGGGCTTGACGCGGTTCCCGGCATGGTCGCCGCGATGAGTGAAGCCGTGCGCGAACGCGGCAGGCCTTTCTTCGGCATTTGCGTCGGCATGCAGCTGATGGCGGAGCGCGGGCGCGAAAACGTCGTGACCGAAGGCCTCGCGTGGATCGGCGGCGAAGTCGATCGCATCGCGCCCGCGGACAGCACCCTCAAGATTCCGCACATGGGCTGGAACACGCTGGCACTGAGGCGCGGTCACGCTCTCCTCGACGGAATCGCGCTTGGGCCCCAGGGCCTGCACGCCTATTTCGTGCACTCCTATCAACTGCAGCCGAAAGACAAGGCCGATCTCGTGGCCGAGGCCGACTATGGCGGCCCGGTCACGGCGATGGTCGCGCGCGGCAATCTCGCCGGCACCCAATTCCATCCCGAGAAGAGCCAGCGGCTTGGTCTCGCGCTGTTGGCGAATTTCCTGCGCTGGAAGCCGTGATCCTCTTTCCGGCGATCGATCTCAAGAACGGCGAAGCGGTGCGGCTCGAACAGGGCGACATGGCCCGCGCCACCGTATTCAACCGCGATCCCGTGGCGCAGGCGCGCACGTTCGAATCGCAGGGCTTCGAATGGCTGCATCTCGTCGACCTCGACGGCGCCTTCGCCGGCAAGCCCGTGAACGCGCGCGCGGTCGCCGCGATCCGCAAGGCGATCAAAATTCCGATGCAGCTCGGCGGCGGCATTCGCAACCTCGCGACGGTCGAGCGATGGCTCGCGGAAGGAATTTCCCGCGTCATCATCGGCACGGCGGCGGTGCGCGACCCGGACTTCGTCAAAGCCGCCGCGAAAAAATTTCCCGGCAAGGTCGCGGTCGGCATCGACGCCCGCGCCGGCAAGGTCGCGGTATCCGGCTGGGCCGAGGAAACCCAGCTCGAAGCGATCGAGCTTGCGCGCCTGTTCGAGAACGGCGGCGTTGCCGCGATCGTCTACACCGACGTCGAGCGCGACGGCATGATGCAGGGCCTCAATCTCGACGCCACCATCGCGCTCGCGGAAAGCGTTTCCATTCCGGTGATCGCCTCGGGCGGGTTGGCGTCCATCGATGACGTGCGCGCGCTCATCGCACCGCGCGCGAAGAAGCTCGAAGGCGCGATTGCCGGCCGCGCGCTCTATGACGGGCGGCTCGACGCGAAAGAAGCTCTCGCCCTCGTGCGCGAAGCGCGAGCCTGAAATGTTCAAGGTCCGCGTCATTCCCTGTCTCGACGTGAAGGACGGCCGCGTCGTCAAGGGCGTGCGCTTCGTCGAATTGCGCGA